>JBOHHE010000439.1:0-9265 GCA_050700355.1 Pseudonocardiaceae bacterium | reverse complement strand
TCCAGGGTGGGGATAGGGAATACCAGTTGGCCACCCCAGTCGGCGACGTAGGCGAGTTGCTCGGTGAGCTCCGCACGCAGGTTCCACGGGAGAACCAGTACGTAATCTGGCTGATCGGCCGCGATTTGTTCCTGCGGGTGAATGGGAATTCGCGTGCCGGGCGTGAACCGCCCGTGCTTGTAGGGATTGCGATCGACGGTGTAGCGCAGGAGATCGGTACGGACGCCACAGTAGTTGAGCAGTGTATTGCCCTTGCCGGGCGCCCCGTAGCCCACCACTGTCTTGCCCTCGGCGGCCGCGTCGAGCAGGAACCGGAGCAAATCGGCCCGCACCCGATCGACCGCAGCCGCGAACCCCCGATGACCCTGAACTGTCGACAGGCCCTCGGCGTCCTCTTCGGCGAGGATTTTCGCCACTGCCGGCGAGGGCTGCCCGGCCACCGCGTCGGGCCGGGCCCAGAGCCGGATCGAACCGCCGTGAGTGGGCAGCAACTCGACATCTACCAAGGTCAGCCCGCCTGCGGCGAGGGCGCGCCGGGCGGTACGGACGGTGTAGTACTGAAAGTGCTCGTGGTAGATCGTGTCGAACTGCGCGTGCCGGACCAGCGTGAGCAGGTGCTGCACCTCGATGGACACCCACCCGTCGTCGGCGACGAGTGCGCGTAGCCCCGTGGTGAAACCGGAGACATCGGGCACGTGCGCGTAGACGTTGTTGGCCACAACCAGATCGGCCGGGCCGTACTCGGCCCGCACCGCCCGTCCCGTCTCCGGCGTGAGAAAAGTCGTCAGCGTCGGCACGCCCCGATCCCGTCCGGCCTCGCCGACATTCACCGACGGCTCGATACCCAGACAGGGGATCTCTCGGGCCACGACGTGCCCCAACAGGTAGCCATCGTTGCTCGCGACTTCTACCACGAATGACTCGGCACCGAGGACCAGCCGAAGGGCCGCCGCCTCAACAAAGCGCTCGGCGTGTTCCACCCAGGATGTCGAGAATGACGAGTAGTACGCGTACTCGGTGAACGTCTCATCCGGGGTGATCAGCGGGGGGAGCTGCACGAGCAGGCATTCAGCGCAGAGCCGGACGTGGAGCGGATAGGTCGTTTCCGGTTCGTCCCGGTCCTCGGCGGTAAGGAATCTCTCACAGGGCGGAGTAGCACCGAGGTCGATGAATGTCTCAAGCCGCTCGGAACCGCAGAGCCGGCACGATGTCGCGACGCCCGTACCCCCGTCAGTACGCACCCCGGCCTCCCAGCACCGCGCGAGCGGTCTTCCAAATGATCGCGGCGTCCATCGCCAACGACCAGTTCTCGACATAGCGCAGGTCGAGCTGAACGGTTTCCTCCCAGGACAGGTCGCTGCGGCCGTTCACCTGCCACAAACCGGTCAGACCGGGCTTGACGAGCAGGCGCCGCAGGGCGTCGAAGCCGTACGCCACGACCTCCGAGGGCAATGGCGGTCGCGGGCCGACCAATGACATGTTTCCGAGCACGACGTTGATCAACTGCGGCAGCTCATCCAATGAATAGCGGCGCAGGAATGCGCCCACCCGAGTCACCCGTGGATCCCTTCGGATCTTGAAAAGCGGGCCGCCTGCCTCATTCACCGATTCGAGATCGGCCCGCAGCTGCTCCGCATCTACCACCATGGACCGGAACTTCACCATCCAGAACGGCTCACCCGCCCTGCCGACCCGCTGTTGCCGAAAAAACACCGGCCCGGCGCTCTCCAACTTGATCGCCATCGCAATGGCCAGCAGCAGCGGGGCAAGCAGAATAAGCCCCAGCAACGCAGCACACCGGTCAATGGCCGCCTTGAAGACCCACCGCCCACCGCTGAATGTCGGCTGGCTGACGTGCAACAGGGTCAGCCCGTAGATGGGTGACACGTGCAGCCGCGGCCCGGTGACCTCCATCAGCGCCGGGGCGACCACCAGTTCGGCGGGCATGCCCTCCAGATCCCAGGCCAGCTGACGCAGTTGCTGACGACTCCAGTGCGGATCCGGCACTACCGCCACCACGCGGTAGTTCCCCTGGCGGGCCAGGTCGGGGACATCGGCAAGATCGCCCATGACCGGGACACCACGGACGTCCTCAGGGCGGTCCAGGTGGCCTGAACCCGGCACACAGACGCCGGTGACGACCCAGCCGTAGTGCCGTTCCCGGCGAGTGCGGTCGATGAGGTCGGCAACCTCGTCAACGCCGCCGGCAACCAGTATCGGATGCATGCACAGATCACGAGAGCGTTTCCCGTGCAGCACGCACTGAAGTACATACCGAGATATCGTGAGAGCCAATCCGGTAGCAGGCAAAACGCCGAACACCCACGGACGGAAATACCCCACATCGAACGCGAGAGCCGTCAAGCCCAGCACCACGGCAGCGACCGCCACCGCCCTGACGAGTCGACGAAGCTCCTCAGCGCCCTGCCCCAGTATCCGGGGCTCCCACACCCGGCAAGCGATCATGCTCCCGAGCAGGATCCCGCCGGTGACCGCGGCGATGAAACCCGGCAGCCGACCGTCCAGGCTCCCGTCGGTGAGCACCAGCCCCACCCGCAACGCCAACCCGATGACAATCAAGTCAGTGAGCACCACCAGGGCGCGATATACCTGCTCCCACCCTGCGGCAGGCATCCGGACGATCGGCGCCGTGATCACCGACGCCCCCTTGGCTGAGTCTCCACCGTTCATCACGTGACTGCCTCACCCGTTTCTCAAGTCACCCTGCGCCGACGTATGTGCGCCAGCCGAAGCAGGGTCACCCGTTCGGAGTAACCACTCCCTCAATCGCGTGGTGGGCCACCCCCCTTGTGGGTGGGGTTGGCACGCCCTTGGTTGCCATATCGGCGCCGAAGGTCTCACGTTACGGTTGTTCTCAGCCTTTTTTGAGAACCCATGCCAGAGCCCCCACAAGCGATTATAACTCTGCGTATATAATCAATTGCTGAGTGCAACCACTACCCCCCTCCCTCGGGCGTGTCCGTCGTGCACCCGGGCGTGTCCGTACCTACTCCCGGGCGTGTCCGCCTCTTCACCCGGACGTGTTCGGGTGTTCCTCGGGCGTGCCGCTAGACCACCCAAGTGGCTCAATCCGGACGCTGGTCTCTACCTCGGAGTGGGCGACGGAGTCGTCGTAGGCGGGGGCGTCGTGGTCGGCGGGGGCGTCGTGGTCGATGGCGGAGTCGTCGTCGGTGGCGGAGTCGTCGTGGTGGACGGTGGTGGCGTGGTGGACGAGGGCGTTGTCGTGGGCGGCGGTGTGGTTGTCGTAGCCGGCGGTGTGGTGGGTGGGGGCGTCGTCGTCGTGGGTGGAGGCGTCGTCGTGGGCGGTGGCGGTGGGGTTGTCGATAACGGGGGCCGAGTGGGCGGCGGCGGGATAGCTGGCGGCGGCGCGGCGACGCGAGGCGGCGGAAACTCGCGCACCGGGGGCAGCATCGGCGGCACGGTGGGATCAGGTGCGACTCGGGGACCGTATGCCTGGGTCCAGGCCATCACCGCACGCACGAAGAGCTCCGAACGCTGATAACGGAACACCGCACGAGCCTGCTCGGCGACCCCGCTCAGATCACCGCCACCCGCACAGACATACCGACCTGCGGCCAAGGCCGCGTCGAACACATTGTGCGGGCTGCTGTCCCCGTTGCCATCGGAGTCAGCACCGACCTCGCGCCACACGCTCGGGAGGATCTGCAGCGGACCCGCTGCCCGATCCCACTCCGGGTCGCCGTCGAGGAGGCCCCCATCCGTGTCACGGATGGTTACCAAACCTGGGCTACCGTCCAGCCGCGGCCCCAAGATCGGGCGAGTGCTGTTGCCCGCCGGATCCAGGTTGCCCCCGCCGTGATCTGAGAGCACCCGGCCAAGCCCCGCGAGCAGCGTCCAGCTCACCCGGCAGTCAGGCGCCTGCCCAGCGAGGGAATCCTGGGCTCGCTGGTACGCGGCCAACGCCACAGGTGGGATCTGCAGCGCCACCGCCGAGATCCCTACCGCCGGATCGGGCAGCCTGCGCGACGCTTCGACGCTGGCCAGCACTGCGCCACTGAGCTCACTGGATTGCGGCGGGCTCCCGGAAGCGCCGTAGGCAGCACGTGCGGCCAAGTCATCCAGCGTCGCCGGATCGATCTGTGCCGTACCGGGAGTAGGCAGCAACCCGAAACCGGACAAACCGAGCACGGCCAAAGGCAGGAAAACACCTCCCGCCGCCAGCACGCTCAGCGCAATGCTGCGCAACCGAGTCGAAGGGCCGACATCCGACACGGACGTTGCCTCCCTGCTCCATTACGACGCCCGGACAAGCAGGGCTGGTGCTCGCTCGCCGCCTGTCGATAAGATCGTCACTCCATGAAGCGATCCGCTCGCCAAGAGTAGTATTTTGATGCGCAGGGCGATAGGCCGAGTACACGACACGGTGGAGCGCCCAGCGCCTCGAGAAGGGCAGGCATGAGTCCGCTTCGGATACAGCTTGATCGCCTGCGTCGCCGTGCCTGGCTCATCGTCGCCATTACGATCCTGGCGGTCCTCACCGCCGCGGCGGCCTCCCTCGGCCAGCACACCACCTACACCGGACGCTCCACGCTGACGATCATTTCGCAGACCCGCGCCCCCGAGCAGGATGCCCCACTGGCGCAGGGATACGCGGAGTACTTCAATGAACAGTCCTACCAGGACGTGCTCCGCCAGACCGCGGGCATAACCGGCGACCTCGGCTTCAGCGCCAGGACGGCCGCGACGGCTCCCATCATTTACCTCGAAGCCACCGCCGCGACCCCTGAACTCGCCGCTTCGGCAGCCGCGGCCATGGCGACGGCGTTCCTTACCGACGTCAACGCGACCCTGCTAGCCCGTCGCGAGAGCAGCATCGCGGAGCTGCGCAACCAGATCACCGCCGAACGCGCTCTGCTGGTGACCCTTCCGGAGTCCAGCCCCGAAGCCTCGCTCTCCGCCAACACCGTTCTCGACCTACAGTCCAGGATCAGCGAGTTGCAGACCGACAGCTCAAGCCAGCTTCAGGAGCTACAGCTCAATGCAGGCGTTTCGGTGCTTGAGCCGCGCCTGGTCCAGAACATCGGACTCGCACTCGTCGGCGGGCTGGTGCTGGGTTGTGTGGTCGCGCTGGCCTTCGCGGGCGTCGAGAACCGGCTCGCCACCGCCCACGACGTCCGCGACCAGCTCGGCCTGGACACCCTCATCACCCTGCCGGGCGGCAGGTCGAGATCCGCCAACCGACGGCGCGCGCAGCGCTTCATGCAGCTCGCCAACGTGGTCGGCATGGGTGAGCTGGGCAGGCCCGCGACGATCGCGATCATTTCGCCTCGGACGACCGCGGGCACCGCTCGGGTCGCGGAGGGCCTCGCTTATTACCGCGCGATCCAGGGCGAGCGCACCCTGCACATGTGCGCCGATCTCCACCAGCAGCGCAGCAAGTACCGCAGAGACGAGCACCAGGGCCTGCAGGGGGTCGCGGAAGTGCTGGCCGCAGGCACCGGCAACGGCGCCGGGCTGGGGGGCAGGATCGTGCCGGGATGGTGCGTGACCATGCAGGTGATGCCCGCCGGTAATTCGCGGGTCGATCCCTACGCGTTGTTCGCCCGGGAGCGCCTCACCAATCTGGTTCGGCGCGCCACCGACGTCGCGGACCTCGTGATCATCGAAGCGCCGGCGATCATCGAAGCCGCCGAGAGCCAGGTCATCTGTTCGATCGCCGATCGCACGATCCTCGTCATCGACGAGAACGCCACCCGCGCGGGCGATGCCGTGGAAGCCTGCCAGTTGCTCGAGCAGGTCGAGGCCAGGGTGCTCGGTGTCGTGATCGTCGGATCTCCGATAGGCCGCGTCCGCCCGCCCGGCGAGCTCCCGGCCTCCGCTGCCGCGTCCACACCTGTTTCGGAAGTGACGGCTCCATGACGCCAGCTGGGTCGGACACGAGGGAACCGGTGGCGCAGCGTCAAGCAAGCGCAACGCCGTGGCTGGGAATCGCCGCCTTCGTGCTGACGCTGACCGTCCAGCTGATCCTGGTGATCACCGGCCCGGCCGACGTCGGACTGATGATCGTTGTGCTGGCGGTAGGAACGGCCCTGGTCTTCGCCGGACTCGGCAGCCCGACCTTCGCCGTTGCCCTGCTGCTCGTCACCGCCTTCCTGCGGCTCGCCCTGCCGCAAGCCGGACTGCCCGTCGATCCGTTCGTGCTGGCCTTCGTGGGCGTGATCGGCGCCGCGACGGTAGCTATCGCGCGGCGGGTGAACCAGCTGCCGCGCCTGGGCTCCGTCGAAGCCGTGATGGTGCTCTACCTGACCTGGAACATCGTCTCGGCGCTCATGCCACACACCTACCCCGCGACCGTGCCGGACACCGGTGAAGCGTTCGCGGTGTGGCGCTTCATCCTCACCGGCGCGCTGCTTCCTTTCGTCCTTTATGTCGTGGGGCGTTTCGTCTTCGATCGAGAGTCGTCGGTGCGGGGACTGCTGTGGATCGTCCTGGCGCTGGCCGGCTACTCGGCCGTGGTGAGCATCGCGCAGTTCTACGGGCCGTCCGCGCTGGTGTGGCCCCGCTACATCGTCGAGGGCCCGGCCTGGCCCGGCCGCGCTGCCGGGGTCTTCGATCAGCCGGTCCAGAACGGGCTGTTGCTCGTGCTCGGCTTCGTCATCGCACTGTTTCTGGCCAGTCAGGGAAGCGAGCCGCAGCGGCGCAGAATGATCGCCGCCGCCGTTGCCGCAGCGTCGATTCCCGCGATCTATCTGACGCACACCCGCGCCGCCTGGCTGGTCTTCGGGCTCGTGCTGGTCGCGGGCGCGCTGTGGGCCCGCAACTTCCGGATCGGTTTCGTCGTCACCCTCGTTGCGGTCTGCCTGGCCATCGGTGCGGGATGGTCGACGTTCACCAGCGCCGACCGTGCCAGTGGTGGGGTCGGCTCCGCCCGTGAGATAGACGATCGGCTCAATCTCGCGGCGACCTCGGTCTGGGCGGTCGGGGAGAAGCCGGTAGCGGGCTGGGGTATCGGACGGTTCAACCAGCTCAACACCTACCACCACAAGCAGTGGTCCCCGGCGGTCGACTGGGAACGCGGCTACGGCATCTCGTCGCACCACAACGAGCTCGGCATCGCCGCCGAGCTCGGCCTGGTGGGGCTGGTGCTGTGGCTGGCGGTGCTGGTACTGGTCCTCTGGCGGCTGGCCCAGGCGATACGAATGCTCCCCCCCAACGGGATCTGCGGCCGGGGCCTGGCGGTGGTCGCGCTCCTCGCCGTCCTGGCCTGGCTGACCGCCGGAGCCACCGTGGAGCTGCGCTTCTTCGAATTCTCCAACGGGCTCGTCCTGCTGCTGGCGGGCATCGCGGTGGGCTGCGCCGAGCGGGCGGGCACCAGCCACGATCGCACAGGCGCATGACCGCAGGTCGCGTGCTGTGGGTGTCCACCAGCTTGGCCACCCGAGGAGGCATCTCCAGCTGTCTGCGCACCCTGCGGAACAGCCCGCTGTGGGAGAAGTGGTCGGTCGAGCACATCGCCACTCACCGCAATGGTTCGGCCGTGGCCCGGCTTCTCGCGTTCGCCCACGGACTTGTGATCTTCGTCGGAGCGCTTGCCAGGCGACGACCCGACCTGGTGCACCTGCACATGTCCTCCTACGGCAGCTTCGTCCGCAAGGCGACCCTGGCCTGGATCGCGAAGGCGGCACGGCTCCCGGTGGTGCTGCACGTGCACGGCAGCGAGTTCGACCTCTTCTACCAGCGCTCTCCCCGCCCGCTCCGCTTGATCATCCGCGCCACTCTCACCCGGGCGGACGTCGTCGTGGCCCTCGGTACCCGCTGGGCGGACCTGCTGCGGCAGATAGCTCCCGAGGCCCACATCACGGTGATCCCGAACGCCGTTCAGCTCGGCACCCTGGTCCACCAGCCCGAGCAAGGCGACAACGTCCACGTCGTGTTCCTCGGCGCGATCGGTGACCGCAAGGGCACGTTCACGCTGCTCGACGCCTGGAGCCGGTTGGCGGGCGACGCGTGGCGGGCGCGGCTCACGATCGCCGGTGACGGGGAGGTGACCCGAGCTCGAGAGACCATCGCGCGGCTGGGCCTCGACGCCTCGGTCGAGGTCAGAAACTGGCTCTCCGGCGCCCGAGTGGACGATCTGCTTCGCGGCGCCCAGGTGCTGGTGCTGCCCTCGCGCAACGAGGGGCAGCCGATGGCAATCCTGGAAGCCATGGCCAAAGGGTTGTGCGTGGTCGCCAGTGATGCGGGCGGAATTCCCGACCTGGTCATCGACCACGTCAGCGGCTTGCTCGTTCCCCCTGACGATGTGCCCGCGCTCGCCACGACCCTGCGCCACGTTGTCACCGATTCCGACACCCGCTCCCGGCTGGGGACCGCGGCACTCGATCGGGTCCGTCAGCACTTCGACGTCGAGATCGTCTGGAAGAGTTTCGACGCCCTGTATCGGGATGTGCTGGAATGAGCCTGCTACGCCGCCGGGTACGTCCGACCGGGCCGCTGCGCGTGCTGTATCTGATTCCGGACCTCGGCGTGGGTGGGGCCGAGCGGCATGTCACCACGTTGCTCCCGGCGCTGGACCGAGCCCGGTTCGCACCCGCAGCACTGTGTATTGGTCCGCCAGGAGCACTCTTCGGCGCGCTCGAGGCGGGCGGTGTCCCGGCCCACGCCCTGGGTCGTCGTAAGCCGGAGTCCGTCATCACGCTTGCCGAGCTGATCCTGTACATGCTGCGGAACAAACCCGATGTGGTCATCACGCGGGGGTACAACGCGGAGCTGCTGGGGCGGCTCGCGGCCATCCTCACCCGGGTGCCACGGTCGGTGGTCTGGGTGCACTCCTGTGGCGAGATCTCACCCCGCAGCCGGGTGCGGCAGCTCACCGACCGGCTGTTGGACCCGTTCACCAGCGCCTACTACGGCGTGGCGCACGGTCAGCTCCCCTACCTCACCGACGAGCTGGGGTACCCGGCGGACAAGATCCGCATCATCCCCAATGGCACGGACCCGGTCGAGCTCGATTCCGGGGTAGCTCTCGACTCCGCGATCGCCACCGAACTCGGGATCGGCCCGGAGAACCAGGTGGTCGGGATCGTCGCGGCGCTGCGCCCGGAGAAGGATCACCCGACGCTGCTGCGGGCCGCCCGGCTGGTGATCGACGAGCTGCCCCGAACCCGGTTCCTGGTGGTCGGCGACGGGCCGGCGCGCCGCGAACTGGAGCAGCTCGCGCTCGACCTCGGCATCGCCGACCGGGTGATCTTCGCCGGCTCGCGCTCGGATGTCGGCGCACTCT
>JBOHHE010000438.1:0-6774 GCA_050700355.1 Pseudonocardiaceae bacterium | reverse complement strand
GGTCAGCGGGCCGCCGTCGATAACGACGGTCGCCCGCTGACCGAGCGGGATGGACTGGGGAAGAGTTGCGCATAGAAGCTCGATGCGCCCATATGTGAGCTGACGGCAGCGTGTGGCCGGTCCTACGGCTGCATGCGCCGATGGTTGGTTCCATCGGATACTAAGGCTTCACGAGCGCGGCACAGCCGGGCGTAGAGTTGTCAATTAGCAGTAAAGGAGAAGCGATGACTGCACTGTTCGACGAAATTGGCGAGCACTTTCCCATGGGGCGCCAAAGGGGAAGGATCGTTCCCACGGAGGAGCGCATTTCGAACACGAACAACACGCCGCTGGGTCTGACGCTCCGCGTTTCGCCCGCTATGGCGAGCAAGTGGGGGCCGCAGCCGACCACGATAGCGACGACGAACACGACAGACGGCGTCGAAGGTGAAGGCACGGACGAGACGACAGACTCGGTCAGCGACGAAAGCTGGTAGAAGCGGTGGGAATCATGACCTCGCCAACAAGTGGGCGGCAACCTGACACGGTTGTCGTGTTGACCCAGGAGGACGACCAAACAGGCGACATGGTGGTTCACGAGCTACATTCTCGCGCTGTACCGGTCTTTCGGTTTGACACAGCTGATTTCCCTCTGTCGCTGACCCTGAACGGCCATTTCGACGGCGTTTGGCACGGTGCACTACGCGGGCCGGATGGTTCCGTCGCACTTGAGTCGATCCGAAGCGTGTATTTCCGCCGCCCTACCGGGTTCGTCTTTCCTGACGACATGACAGACGCCGAACGGCAGTTCGCCGGGCGTGAGGCACGCCGGGGTATCGGCGGACTGCTGATGAGCCTCCCATGCCTGTGGCTGAACCACCCCTCGCGGGTCGCAGATGCAGAATACAAGCCTTTCCAGTTGGCTGCTGCTGCTGGGTGCGGGTTGGATGTACCCCGGACTGCGCTGACCAATGACCCGACCGCTGCGGAAGACATCAGAGCGCATCTGGGATCGGAGATGGTCTACAAAACACTGGCATCGGCGTCGATTGTCGATGGTTCTCAATTGTCGTTCGTCTACACGACGCCAGTCATGCCGGACTTCGTGGCGGACGAGCGTGTCGCACTGACAGTTCATCAGTTCCAGGAGCGTGTATACAAAGCCCGGGACATACGCGCCACCGTGGTTGGTGATCAAGTATTCGCAACGAACCTCTATGTTGACGCTCCGGAGGGCGAGCCAGACTGGCGCACGAACTACTCAGCGATACGCTACGAGGAAACCCGCCTTCCGGCGCCAATTGAATCCTCGCTACTGGCGCTGATGCGGCGCTTGGGGCTACGGTTCTCTGCCGCCGATTTCATGGTCACCCCCGACGACCGATACTATTTCATAGATCTCAATCCTAACGGCGAATGGGGATGGATCGAGAAAGAAACAAGGTTGCCTATCGCGGCTGCGGTTGCCACACTGCTAGCCGAGGAGAAAGAATGGCAAGCTATGTGACTCTCGATGCAGATGGACAGACTAAGGCTCATCGGCATTCTTCGCGTCTGGTCGAACAGTTGCTCTCAACGGGAGCGCTTTCCTCGCCAGAATGGCGGTCCGCGTTTGAGCGGGCACCACGACACCTGTTCGCCCCCCAGTTCCGGCTGCCGGATAATTTCGGCGGACAGACTCTGGACGGAAGCGATGCGTCCCAGCAAGACGCTTGGTTGCGGGCAGTGTACGTCAATGACGCATTGCTCACTGACCTTGACGACGACGGTACACCGTTTCGCACCTGCTCCTCTCCCACCGTCGTTGCCCTCCTCTTGGAGGCGCTTCAGGCAGTCGAAGGACATTCGGTTCTGGAGATCGGCACAGGCACCGGCTGGAATGCCGCACTGCTGGCCATACGGCTCGGTTCCGATGCTGTCACATCGATCGACATCGACCCGTTGTTCGTTCAGCAGGCACGGGAACGCCTGGCGGTCCTCGATCTTCACCCCACGCTTGATGTGGCCGACGGGTACGGCGGTTATCCCGCCCGAGGACCTTACGATCGGATTATCGCCACATGCTCGGTGCGACAATTCCCGCCAGCATGGCTCCGACAGATACGTCCCGGCGGCGTGATTCTCGTCGATATCCGTGGCAACTTCGGCGGAGGGCTAGCCCGGATAACGCGCACGACAGATAACGGAGCATCTGGAGGATTCCTACCCGCTCGCGTGAGTTTCATGCCTCTCCGGAGTACCGAGCACGGTATTCGCAGCACGTCCGAGATTGGCAGGCTGATCGGGCGCGTGACGGGCGCATCAGGTGATTCGCACACAACCGATCTTAACCCCAAGGTGCTCAGGGAACCACATAGCTTCGCGCTCTTTGCGCAGCTGGCGATTCCTGGCGCACTGGCCATGACGGTTACCATCGGGTCCGAGCGGACCTTTTTCTGTCTCGTTCATCCAGACTCCCAATCTTGGGCACGCGTCGCTCTCTCAGGCAACACGAGCCATTCTGCAACACAGGGAGGTAGCCGGAGAATTTGGAACGAACTAGAGGATTCCTACGAACTGTGGTCAAGCCTCGACCGGCCCGCCCGTGACCAGTTTACCATCACCATTACGTCAGACAATGAGCAGTACGTATCCCTGATGGAAACCTCCTATCGCTGGCAACTTCCTCTCTAACCGGGTAGGCTGCGCGGCGAGGTTCCTGGTGGTCAGATTTTGCGCTCGATGCGGGCTGGAAGCTGGTCCTGCGTGCGTTCGATCTGTCCTTCGGCGCGTTCGACTTCGCCTTCACCACCCGGGGGAGTGAATCATGTTGAAGTGCAACCCGTTTGGCCAGTACGGCTGGCTCGAAGACGCCCTTGGCTTCCCCATCACCTCGGCCCTGGCCGACCTGCTCGAATCCGGAGCCCGCCGATGACCTATCCCACTGATCTGAGCCCCGACGAGCAGGGACGGGCCCGAGACTGGCTTGCCGAGTTGGCTGAGCAGTTCACCGCGAAGGGCGTGCTGCGGACTCCGGTGTGGCGGGAGGTGTTCGAGCGGAGCTGGCGGCACCCCTACATCCCGGGCTACTACCCCGACAACGACTCCCCGGTCGCGCTGTGTGTGGATCACACCCGCCGGGGCGAGTGGCTTGATGCCGTCTACAGCGACACCACGCTGATCACCTAGGTGATGCCGGTCCCACTGTCCCGAGAGCTGCGGCCCGCCACCGGGACGGCCTTCACCAGTTCCTCCACCGCCCCGTCACTGATGGTGCAAATGCTGGAAGACCTCGAGGTCGCTGACGGGCAGCGGGTGCTGGAGATTGGCACCGGCTACCACGCCGCGCTGCTGTACGCGCGGCTGGGCAGCGCCCAGGTCACCAGTGTCGCCATCGACAACGCCGGTGACGCCCACTACGATCTTGGCGGCGCCGAGCACCTGGATGCTGCCGTGGACTGGGCACACATCGCTCTGGACGCGCACAGCGCCGAGGCCCAGCCCAAACCCACCTACATCGCTAACACCCGATTCGTTCTCACACACGCCTACCTGGGCAAAGGGGATCTGGAGGCGGTCGGGGAACACCTCGTCACGATCCTGCACGCCACCGGCCCCGAGTACCGCACCGTGCCGGTCATCAGCAAAGCCCGCTCCCTGCACACCCTGCTCACCCAACGCACCGACCTCACCTCCCCCACCCTGATCACCCTGCGCGACGACCTCGCCGGATTCATCACCCACCCCACCCCAACTCGACCTAGGCACCACCACCTGAGGGCCTGTTCCTCGCCAGGCCCCGGCTTACCGCAGGCGGGTGGTCAGAGTTCCGCACCTGTGCGTGTCCATAGGTGAAGCACTCGACAGGAGATCAGCAAACGTGAGTAGACGCGACAAGGACGACCCGAACCCAAAGGATGATGGCAAGCGCGACGTCGGCCGCGACGGCGATACCGGCAAGCGGACGGGTGACAAGATCGACCCCAAACAGTGGGAGAACCAGGAGCACTGGGACGAGCAGAATGATGGCAAGGACGAGTGACGACGTCGATCAGTGAGGGCATGCGGTCTCTGGTAGCCGGGCTGTATGCGGCTGAGGTTCTCCCGGCTGCGTACCGGCACGCGTTCCAGGCCGTTGACCGAGCCCAATTCATCCCTGACCGGATCTGGGTCGGCGGCGACGAAGATCGAGACGACACCGCAGTCGACCGCGGAATCGACCCGAAAGTCTGGGGTAAGGCCGTCTACGACGCCACGTTACCGATCGTGACCCAATTCGACGACGGCACCGTGACGTGGCCAGAGCAGGGCTATCGGCCGACCTCTTCGGCCTCGGCGCCGACGGTGGTGGCCGGCATGCTGCGTGTCCTTGGCGTGCAACCGGGAGACAACGTGGTGGAGATCGGTACCGGTAGCGGGTACAACGCGGCTTTGCTGTCCACGATCGTCGGTCCGGACGGGCAGATCACCACCGTCGAGGTAGACGCCGACGTGGCGGCCGAGGCCACCGCGCGGCTCGACGCGGGCGGCTACCTGCACAACGTGCGAGTGATCGTCGGTGACGGCGCCACGACTGCGCCAGCGGACCAGCCGTGGGACAGGGTGATCGCCACCGTTGCCGTTCCGCTCGGGCGCTTGCCCTATGGCTGGGTCGAACACACCCGGCCTGGCGGAGTCATCGTCGCGCCCATATTCGCCGACTTGACCTCCGACCCCTTGGCGCGATTCGTCGTCGGTGATGATGGGACCGCGCGTGGTCATGCTGACGCAGAGTTGAGTGTGGGGTTCATGCACCTGCGTGCCGAACGGCCCGCCCACGCCGCGCTGGGTGCCCTTGCTTGGGATGACGGGTCCGCCGATCTCATCCATACCTCAGTAGACATCTGGGACCCCCTCCATGACCAAGCGTGGCGCTGGGCAATGGCGGTAGCCATGCCGTCCTGCCGCTACAACACCTACCAGCCGGGCGAACGCAGCGAACGGCGTCTGATCCTGTTCAAGGACCCCCTGTCCGGGTCGTCGGCAAGCATCCATGGCGCCGACGACGATGGCCGACTCGCCGTGCGCCAGTCCGGGCCGCGCCGTCTCGCTGACGAGGCATTGGCGGCCATCCGATGGTTCGCGCGACGCGGCGCACCACCACTTGAGGCTTGGCTATGGGAGGTCGGACCCGACCGGCAGAGCGTCACACTCCCTGGCACGTAGACACATCATCCGGCGTGCAGAATGCCCTGCGCGCCATCATGGATGAACTCGGCCTCGTCTACGGCGCGTTCGATCTTTCGGTGAGCAACGACGGCGGTGCAGAGGTGTTCTGGTTCTTGGAGATCAACCCGGACGGGCAGTACGGATTCCTGGAAGGGGCAACCGGTATTCCGATCACCGACAGTCTCGTCCGGTTCCTGGCGAAAGGAGCTGTCGCGTGAGCGTCACAGTTCCGGAGTCCACCTGGCGAGAACTGGCGCGACGGCTTGCCGATGACATCAACGCTGTGGGAAAGCTGCACACACCGCAGTGGCGGGCAGCCGTGCAGGAGGTACCGCGGCACGTATTCGTGCCGCGGTACTACACAGTTGTCATGACACGCCCAGCAGCGGCGGTGGCTGCACCGTCATCTGGTGGGCTGCCCAGATCACGTACGTGGACGAGGTGTTATAGGTCGACAAGGATTTTTGTGATTAGTTGGCGCGCGTCATGGCCGTAGATGGCCTGGTCCTTTAGCTGGTTGAACATCGCTACGTAGAGGGCGGTTTCCTGCGGTCGGGTCACTTTGATCGCTGCGGTGGGGGTTTCTAGAGCGACGGCGTTGTTGTCGAAGATCCAGAATCCGATGGTGGCGATGGCGTGTCGCTGGGCATCGGCTTGGATGATGCCGACGGAGATGAACGGCAGGCGCATGAGTGCGAGCAGGTGGGTGAGCTGATCGGCGTGTTCGGAGGGTGTGCCGTATCGGGTGTGTAGGACTTGTTCGCCGAGGACGACGAGGATACGCTTGGCTGGACGCAGCGCGATGGCAGTGCGTTCAGCTTTCATGGCTACAGTGGCGTCTGTGTCATCGGGGGCGTCGAGGAACGCGTACCAAAAGGTGAGCATCCGCCGGATGTATACCTCGGTCTGAAAGATTCCGGGCATCACAATCGGTTCGTGGATGCGGAAGGTCGTGGTGCGCTGATACGTAGCGATTGAATGCAGGGTGCCGAGACGGCGCATACCGGCGCGAGATTGCCGAGCCCACTCCAGGTAGGCAGTCTCCTGCCTGGGCGGTCGCGATCAGATCGGGGATCTGGTCTTCGGCGCCGCAGGCGGCGCACCAGTCGCGGATGTTGCGCTCGGTAGGCGCTTGGGCGCCGTTCTCGATACGGCTGACGCGGGTGAAGTGCTGACCGGTGGCATCGGCGAGAGCCTGGCCGGTCAGCTCCGCGGACTTGCGCAGCTGGCGCAGCCGGGCGCCAAGTTCCTTACGGGCCTGGGCAACGGGGCTACGTGGGTCGGTAGTCACGAAACGGCGTAGCCAGGTCCCAGACGGTCTCGAACGCCTCCCGGCAGGTCCGCACTGTCTGCGGGTTCTCAGTAATCTGAAATGATGCGTTGGTGCCGTTGCCGGCGTAGTGCAGGAACAGGACGACTTCGTCGTCGAAGACGTAGAAATCTCCGCTACCGGGCAACGCGACATCGGTCAGGCAGGGACGGGGGAGATAGCGGATGTCCTCGCCGGCGTCGATGAACATCTGGGCGTGGCTCAATACCCAGCGTTGGTAGTCGCTTAACGGCTCGGACACGATTCGGGCGCGGCGGCAGATTCGACCTACCCCACGG
>JBOHHE010000437.1:0-30146 GCA_050700355.1 Pseudonocardiaceae bacterium | reverse complement strand
GTGGTGTCGCGCACGTAGTGACTCTTATTCTCAATTCCCCAGTGCCCGCGGGTATGGATGTTCACATCAGCGGCGTTACTCTGATCACTGGGGCTGCTGGTGATGACAAACGCGATCTCCTTACTGAAACGGACTCCGGTGAGATCGAGAACATCGCGACGGACACAGGCAACCTGGCGGGCATAAGGGAAGTCAATCCCCGTCGCGTTGGTGATCCAGCACGACCGCCGTGTGATCTGGCCACGGTCATGCTCCTCAACAACATCATGGGCGGCTCCGGCAAGCAGCGTCACGCACTGGTCAAACACTTCTTTCCGCAGAGTGGGCTGATTTCCTTTGACGGTCATCAAGTAATCAAAATTACGTTTTCCTTTGACGTATTCAGCCGTGTCGCGTTGTGTATGGGCCGCGTCAAAGGTGACCAGGACACGCGTATCGCCGGGCACCGTGACGCCGGTGAGAAGACGCTCGACCTGAGTGATCTCATGGGTGCCATCAGGGACTCTGACCTGCGCGATCGTGACCGCCTCGTCATGAAGCATCGCGGAGAACAACGTCACCTGGCTATTATCATCAGTCCATGCCCCCTTCAGTACCTTCCCGTCGAGCGCGATCACCAGCAAGTCCTGGTCATTCCGGTGAGCGCGTTCACACAACCACGCGCCGACCAGCCGATCCAGCGCCTCGGCGTCGATGTCGACCAACACCCGCCGTATCACCGACCGACTCGGCCACGAATACCTGAAGGTGAACCAGTTCCACTTCCCGCCTAATTTTGCCAGCAAAGACTGGGGAAGATCGCAGGCTTGATCCGCGATCTGCCGGAAACCGGACGCGCCCGCCAGCACCGCGACCACGGAAACCGCCAGAACAAAAACAAGACTATGCCGCCGGCCTCGCGGGCTGCGCGGATCAGGCAGGCGCCCCAGCATGGTGAGCAGACTGGAAATATCCGCTTCATCAGAGGCGTCAGAGGCGTCAGGGTTTGACGAACCGACGAGGTAGTGCGAAACTGACACAGGATGACCTTCTCTCCGCGATGAGAATTTGTGTGACAGCAATCATCATCTCAACACGAGAAGGTCATCTTCAATATCCTGGCCTCGATATGGCCAAGATGTTTCCGTGAGTGCGGAATTGGTGCGCCACAGTACACGCTGGCTCGATTCAGACTTCGACCGCTTGACTACATACGGCTACCGAACAACAACAATAAGTGATCTTGGATTGGCCCTGCCCCGCTTGAGGAGACCAGGAGCCGGGGCGAGTCAACAGAAAGTCAGCACCGCTCCCGTGACCCGCTGACACGAGTAGACGCCACGCAGCGCGAACCGCAGCGTAGACGACACTTCACCACCCCGAAACACCTGGTCAACCAAATGTCTTTATGTCCTCGGCGGCGGCCTTGATCGCGGCCAGGGTCGCGGGAATGCCCTCGCGCATCTGCTGTGTGTGGATCTCCAGTCGGGCATCGGCTGCTTCGCCGAAGCGCTCTCGGAAGCCGGCGACGGCAGCGGGGGGGAAGTGCCACGATTCCGTGAGGCGGGTTCCGCCGTGGACGGATTCGAAGGTGTAGCCCCAGCGGGTCCAGTTGCCCCGTAGTTGGAACGCGAACTCGCGTCCGGGGTCGGCGACCACGACTTGGGAGCGGGTCTCCCAGGTCTTCTCCGGGGTGACGTTGCGGCCGGTGAACCAGGCGCCGACCCGGGGGCCGTCGCCGTCGTCCCACCAGCAGGCCGTGCAGATTGGGCTCCACTCGCCCATGCGGGTTACGTCGGAGATCATCGCGTAGAGAGCCTGCGGCGAGGCGGCTACGAACACCGCTTCGGAATGTTCGCGATCATCCATGCACGCCATTGTGGAGGTGAGGCGGGACGCCGGCCAGTGAAACTGCCGTGACACGAGCGTCGCCCCGCACGAGCCGGGGCGACGCTGTGTCGGGGGTGGGAGTCAGCCCCCCTGGTCTCCCGGCTGCAGATTGGGACTGCTCGGATCAATCGGCTTGGAGCTGCCCACCCCGGTGTACTCCGTCTCCAACCGGCCCTGGGTGCGCGCCTCCTCGGACTCGCCCAGCGCCTCCTCGTTGCCTTGTGCCCCACTGGACTCTCCCACGCCCAGCGGGCTCGCCCCCGTGGTATCGGTGGGGGGAACGCCCTCACGCTCTTCCTGGGAAGTTACCCGCGTACCGGCAGCATGATCGGTGCTGATCCGCTCTTCGATCAGCTGCTCTTTGCTCTTGCCGGTTGTGCTACGTCCCTCGTACGGAGGCTCGCGGTCGCCGGTGTCCTGGGTGCCGCCGGAGTGAATATTCGGGCCCCTGCTACGCCCTTCCATGGGAGCCGCATGCTCGCCTTGCTCTGCCATAACACTCTCCTTCCAACCGAAACGGTCGAGGGCGACGTTGCTCTCGACTCCAGCCCTGCGGTTGATCACTCCCTGTTCCCGCTCTCCTACGCTCGGTTACCCGACCGATACCGGTGACAAACGGGGCAAATCCATTGGTTCTGTTCGGCTGAGTTGTGAGGGGTGAGCGAGCCGGGATCGATGGCGTGGTTGCCACGACCGGTCGCTGCACGACTTTCGGTGGATCCGGCACTATCACAGCGGTGAGCGCACCGCAGCCTTCCGTACCTGTCCCCGACACGCTGTTCGATGATCCGGGTGCTGAGGCGCGCTGGCGCGCCCGCTTCACCGCCCCGCGGGTCAGCCTGCCGCAGTGGGCCCGGGACGCGCCTGATCGTTGTCTCTACACGTCCAACGCCTCTGGGGTATGGGAGGCCTACGCCTGGGATCGGGCCACCGATATTCACCGTCAGGTCACCGACCGTCCGCAGGGCACGCATATCGCCACCCTGACCCCCGACGGTGAGCAGGTCTGGTGGTTCGCCGACTCCGACGGGGATGAGTTCGGCATCTGGGTGAGCGAGCCATTCGCCGGACGTCCGGTCGGTGAGGCGCCACAACCCGCTGTTCCCGGTACGGCACCCGGCTATCCCGCCGGACTCGACGTCGGCAGGCGCAATGTGGCGGTAGGCACCTCCACCGATGATGGCACCACGGTGTGGATCTCCAGGTACGGCACGACCGCCGAGGTCCTCTACCGCAGTGAACACGACGCGGGCGTGGGGGCGATGTCCCGGGACGAGCGGCTGGTTGCGATCATCCATTCTGAACACGGAGACTCCCGCCATCCCGCCGTCCGGGTCCTCGACACCGGTCACGACGCCACGGGCAAGGCCGTCGCGGAGAAGTGGGACGGCCCGGGCAAGGGCCTGGAGGTACTCGGTTTCGCCCCCCTCGAAGGTGACACCCGGTTGCTGCTCACCCACGAGCGCCGGGGCCGAGAGGAGCTACTGCTCTGGGACGTGGCGGCGGATACCGAAACGGAGATCGTGCTGGATCTGCCCGGCGAGGTGGCCGCTGACTGGTTTCCCGACGGGACCGCGCTGCTGGTGGCGCACAGCCATGCGGCGCGCTCCACACTGCACCACTACGACCTGAACACCGGCGAGCTGACGATGCTGGACACCCCGCGCGGCACGATCGGCAACGCCGGGGTCCGGCCGGATGGCACCGTGGAGTACAACTGGTCGTCCTCAGCCCACCCGCCCACGACCCGGGCGCTGCACCCGGATGGCGTCGATCGTGCGCTGCTGCGCCTCCAGAGCACGACCGCGCCCGGCTCCGAACCCCTGATCGACCAGTTCGTGACGACCCCACACGGACCGGTGCACGCCCTGCTGGCCCGGCCCCCGCAGGCTCCCGACGGTCCCCTGCCCACGGTGTTCCTGCTGCACGGCGGACCGCACGCGGCCGACGAGGACGACTTCTCCGCGTTCCGGGCATTGTGGCTGGACGCCGGTTTCGCCGTCGTGCACGTCAATTACCGGGGGTCGACCGGCTACGGCTCGGCGTGGCGGGACGCGATCGAGGGTCGCCCCGGGCTCACCGAGCTGGAGGATGTCGCCGCCGTGCACGACTGGGTGGTGTCCTCGGGGTTCGCCGATCCGGCGAGGTGCGTGGTGGAGGGCTGGTCGTGGGGCGGTTATCTGGCGTTGCTCGCCCTGGGTACCCAGCCCGGTCGCTGGGCCGCCGGCGTGGCGGGAGTGCCGGTGGCCGACTATGTGTCCGCCTACGCCGATGAGATGGAGCAGCTGCGCGCCATGGACCGGGCACTGTTCGGCGGCTCACCCGAGGAGCTGCCGGAGCGCTATCAGCTGTCGTCCCCGATCACCCACATCTCCGAGGTGCGTGTTCCGGTTCTACTCCTGGCCGGGGAGAACGATCCACGTTGCCCGATCCGTCAAATCGACAACTACTTAGCGCGACTCGCCGAACTGGGCAAGCCCCACTACTTCTACCGCTATGACGCCGGGCACGGTTCCCTAGTGGTGGCTGAAACCATCCGCCACTGCATTGTCGAACTGACCTTCGTCCGCCAAGCCCTCCGCCACTCTCCCGAGTCCCGCTGAACCGTATTCAGCGGGACTCGGCGGGACTCGGCGGGGTAATGAGGGTCCGGATAACCTCGTTGAGCACGCTGAATGCGTTACGTTGAGAAAATATGGTGGTAATGAGAGTGGGAGAGGGTAGTGCCGTGACTCTGTGGCGGTTGCATGTGGAGATTAGCGATCACCCTGGGCAGCTGGGCGTCCTCGCGGTGGCGGTGGGGGCGTGCGGAGCCAACATCGAATCCCTGCACGTGGTCGGCGAGCCGGCCGAAGATGGTTCGGTAACCGATGAGCTGCTGGTCAGGGTGCCCTCGACGCTCTCGGTCCCGGTGCTCGTCGAGGCTGTGGAAGCCGCCGGCTTCCGGTGCACCGTGATGGTGCGGGCCGACGCGCAGGCGCTGGCCGATCCGGTCAACACCGCGCTGGCGCTGGCGCACTGCGTCGCGGTCGATCCCGGCAGTGCCCCGCGCGCGGTGGCAGCTCTGCTGCGGGCCGAGTTGGCCGGTCCGGGTGCGCCTGCCACCGCGCACGAAGTGGAGGTCGGGGCGGGCGAGGACCGGGTACGGCTGGGCCGCAGCTGGCCGTTCACCGCCACCGAGATCTCCCGGGCCGCCGCGTTGCTGGAACTCGCCGCGACCTCCGGTGGCGGGCGACGATCGGTGCCACCCCGCGCTACCGTGCAGCTCACCGACGGCTGTGAGGTGATGTTGCGGGCGACGACGGCAGCGGACACCCCGTTGGTCGCCGCGCTGCACGCGCGGTGTTCCCCGCAGACCCGCTCCCGTCGCTCGCTGCCTACCAGACCAGGGCTCTCACCAGCGGTATTGCACAGGTTGGTGGGGGCCGACGGCTCCACCGGAGTGCTCGCCCTGACTGCCGATGGCGGCGCCGCCGTCGGTCTGGCGAACCTGGCGGGCGCCGGCTCCGCCACAGCCGAGATCGCGTTGCTGGTCGAGGACACCTGGCAGGGTCGTGGGGTGGGCACTGCGCTGACCCGCAAGCTGGTGGAACTAGCCCATGCTGAGCACCTGACCGAGCTCGTCGCCGTGTCCCAAGCTGACAATCACGCGTTGACCAGAGTGCTGCGCAAGGCTGGACTGCGCCCACGCGGCCGACTGGAAGCCGGCGCGTTGCACGTCCGGGCCGCGCTGGTGCCTGAGCCCATCGAGATCGGCCGATCTTAGGAATCCGGGCGGTGGCCCATCGCAAACTGGACCACCTGCTCCCCGATCGTGCGCAACGTGCGCTCGACCGCGGGATCCGACGGGATCCCCTGGTCGTCGAAGCTCACCTGACTGGAGTTCAGTGCCGCGCCGAGCGGGGTCGGCCAGCCGCGTAGCGCGTGCACGATCGAGCGCAACGCCGTCAACGTGGTCACCGTGGCCTGCCAGCCCTGCGCCAAGGCGACACACCCGACCGCCCGTCCGTCCAGGTAAGGCCGCGGATCGGTGCGCAGATCCTCCACGTAGTCCAACGCATTCTTCACCAACCCCGAGACGGTGCCGTGGTAGCCCGGCGAGACCAGAACCACCCCGTCCGCCACCCGTAACGCCTCCACCAGTCGGTGTGCCAACTGGCTGCGCTCGGACACTGCGGGGTCATAGAACGGCAGGACCAAGTCCAAGCCGGTCACCGCCACGGTCTCCGCACCCGCACCCCGTGCCCCGTCAAGAACGACACTCAGGGCTCGCTCGGACTGCGAATCCACACGCATCGAACCCCCAATACCCACCACGGTGAACCCCATAACCTCCGACCCTACGACCCCCTGCGTGTCCGCCCCTGATGCACAGTGTGTCCGCCTCTCGTACACGGTGTGTCCGGCGCTGGTGTACCACCAACGCGCGAGGCCCGGCACCGCTGCGATGCCGGGCCTTCGACGTGAGTCGACTTCAGGCTTTGACCTGCGCGTCAGACCGCGCTGAATTGCCCTGTTCGTCCGCTTTCGGATCCAGCTCGGATTGCTTGGCCCGGACTCCCTGCTCGACGCGGTCGCCTAGGTCCTTGTCCACATTGCGCCAGTACTCGAAGGCCCGCTGCAGGATCGGCTCGGTCACGGCGTTCAGCAGGTGGCCGACGATGTTGTTCACCAGCCGTTCCCGGGCTGCGTCGTCGAGCACCTCCCGGACCATGGTGCCAGCCTGCCCCCAATCATCGTCCTCTTCATGCAAGGTGCAGGCGCAGCGCACCATGTCCCCGTCGCTGTGCCACCCCGCCGGCTCGCCGTAGCGCGCGGCGTCGGCCTTCGGGCCTCCGTAGGAGTTCGGCGCGTACACCGGGTCCGACGCGTTGTGGATCCGCATCGCGCCGTCCTTGCTGTAGCTGTGTACAGGTGACTTGGGCGTGTTCACCGGGATCTGCTTGTAGTTCACGCCCATCCGGGCACGATGCGCGTCGGCGTAGGAGAAGATGCGCGCCAGTAGCATTTTGTCGGGGCTCGGACCGATTCCCGGCACGAGGTTGTTGGGCTCGAAGGCCGCCTGCTCGATCTCGGTGTGATAGTCGGTCGGATTGCGGTCCAGCGTCATCCGCCCGACCTCGATGAGCGGGTAGTCGCCGTGTGGCCACACCTTGGTCAGGTCGAACGGGTTGAACCGGTAGGTCGTGCCCTGATCGAATGGCATGATCTGCATATAGAGGGTCCAGCTCGGGAAATTCCCGGCCTTGATGTGATCGTACAGATCGCGTTGGTGGTAATCGGTATCCATCGAGGCCATCTGGTCGGCCTCGTCCTGGGTGAAGAACTCGATGCCCTGGTCGGTCTTGAAGTGATATTTGACCCAGAACTTTTCGTTGGCGGCATTGACCCACATGTAGGTGTGGCTGGAGTAACCGTTCATATGCCGCCAGGTGCGCGGGATCCCCCGGTCACCCATCAACCAGGTCACCTGATGCGCGGACTCCGGTGAGAGCGTCCAGAAGTCCCACTGCATGTCATGGTCGCGCAGATTGTTGTCCGCCCGGCGCTTCTGCGAGCGGATGAAGTGCTGGAACTTCATCGGGTCTTTGATAAAGAAGACCGGGGTGTTGTTCCCGACCATGTCGTAGTTGCCCTCGGTGGTGTAGAACTTGAGGGCGAAGCCGCGAGGATCGCGCCATGTGTCGGGGCTGCCGCGCTCGCCGGCCACCGTGGAGAACCGGACCAGCATGTCGGTCGTGGTGTTCGGCTGGAAGACTGCGGCCTTTGTGTAGGCGCTGACGTCGTTCGTCACCTCGAATCGGCCAAATGCGCCACCACCCTTGGCGTGGGGCTGGCGCTCAGGTATCCGCTCGCGATTGAACTGCGCCATCTGTTCGATGAGGTAATGATCCTGCAGGAGAATCGGTCCGTCGGGGCCCAGGGTGAGCGAGTGCTCGTCGCTCTCGACCGGGATCCCGGCATCCGTCGTCGTCGGCTTGGGCTGCGTGCTGGTCACTACCGTGCCTCCTCGTTCTGGATGGAGTTTTCTCGTCATCGTCCGGTGCCGCTGGCGCGGCGTTGCAGGTGGCACACCAGGTGATGGTGCTGGGTGAACGCAGTCGGCATGTCGTAGACGGCCTGAGTGGACACCGACCCACGCGCTGCGCGATCCCGGCTCGAATCTGATCGACTGTTGAGTGCGGATGCTGAGTGCGGATGCTCTGCCAACCACTCCAGCACGGACTCACGTGGTCGGGTTACCCGCAGCCCGGCCAGGCGCAGTTGGTGGCTGACATCCGGGTGGGTCATGACGCGACCCACTATCCCGCGTTGTCTGGAACCGGTCAAGGTTACGCTCCGGTGAGTGGTGTGCGTGCTGCAGTACCCAACGCCACTCACGGGTTGTCCACAGACGTGCCGTCGCTCACCCGACGACTAGATCGGACGTTACGCCGAGGAGAAAGCGCCACCGAGGAGAAAGCGCCACCGAGGAGAAAGTACTGTACGCCGACCGTGTTCGAACGGCTATGGAAAGTAGGCATGCGGAACGACGGCGCAGCCGATACGCCGTTGGTTTACCGGAGAAGTGACGGCTCACCGAACCTTGATCAGCCATTCCTGGCGGGGTACCAGCTCGCCGATCACCGGGGCCCCCGGGACCTCGCCGGCCACCAGCAGGCCACCGGAGGTCTGCGCGTCGGCGAGCAGCAGCAACTCGTCCTCTCCGACCGACGCCGAGAGGTGAGGGCGTACCCAGTCCAGGTTGCGCCGGGTGCCCCCGCTGACGTAGCCGGCGGCCAGCGCCTGGCGAGCACCATCCAGGTAGGGCACGGCGGAAGCGTCCAGCACTGCCGAGACTCCACTGGCGCGGGCCAGCTTCAGGAGATGACCTAGCAGCCCGAACCCGGTGACGTCGGTGGCGCAGCGGGCGCCTGCCGCTACCGCCGCCGCCGAGGCCGCCGCGTTGAGGGTGGTCATAGCGTCCACGGCGTGGGAGAAGACCTCGCCGGTGGCCTTGTGCCTGCTGTTGAGGACCCCGACGCCCAGCGGCTTGGTCAGTGACAGTGGCAGCCCGGCGACCCCGGCGTCGTTGCGCAGCAGCCGCGCCGGGTCGGCGAGGCCGGTCACGGCCATGCCGTACTTGGGCTCCGGGTCGTCCACGCTGTGCCCACCCGCCAGATGGCAGCCCGCTGCCCCGCAGACGTCGCGGCCGCCGCGCAGCACCTCAGCGGCCAGCTCGAAGGGCAGCACCTCGCGGGGCCAGCCGAGCAGGTTCACCGCGACCACCGGTCGCCCGCCCATGGCGTACACGTCGGACAGCGCGTTGGCCGCCGCGATCCGGCCCCAGTCGTAGGGATCGTCGACCACCGGAGTGAAGAAGTCCGCAGTGGCGATCACCGCGGTACCGTCAGCGATGCGTACCACCGCCGCGTCGTCGCCGTCGTCAAGTCCGACGATCAGCTCACCGGCCGGGTCGTACACCGCCGCGCCGACCAGCCCAGCCACCACAGATTCCAGCTCACCGGGCGGGATCTTGCATGCGCAGCCACCACCGTGCGCATACTGGGTCAACCTGATCGTGGTCGCCGTCACACCGCCCACCCTAATCCGCCGGCACACCTCGCCCGCTATCTCGGAGCCGAATCTCGGTCCGTGAAGCTCGGTCCCTAAGATCTTGCGGCGGAGGCGTCAGGGTGCCTGGTGGCCCCCGCGGTCTTCAAAACCGACGTGATCCGAGTACCTCGGTCAGGCGGGTTCGATTCCCGTCCGCCTCCGCCACTCGGTGTGTCCGGCACCCACGGTGTGGGGCGAGTGCGATCATATGCGTCACGGTTACAAGCCGCCGGCCCCCGCGCCGTGCTCGGCTCCCCGCCAGCATTTGCGAGGAGAGTGAGCATACGGATCAGCCTGTGGTGCGAACCGGCCTGCGGTGCGAATCGGCGCAGTATCCGGGATTGTGGCTCAGGGGCTTGTCGACTCGCGCAACCACTGCATCGTGAAGTCGTATTCGGCGTCCATCAGCTTGCTGACACCGCCGGTGATGGCCCTCTCCACCTTGCCGCCGATGAACGGCAGTCCGACCTTGGCTTCCAGGTGCATCGCGAGCACCGATCCTGCGGGATCGGGTTCCAGGATCATCGTCCCGGTGATCGTGCCCGGGGCACCGTCGACGGTCGACTTCACGGTGCCTCCTGAGCCGGTCCAGGTCTCGATGCGGCGGATCGTCAGCTCGCCGGGCAGCGCCGCGCGGATGGCGGAGGGCAGCGCGCCTGCGGGCACCATCTGATGCAGCACGACGGTGACGCCACGCTCATTTTCCTCCCGAGACACCAGCTCGGCTCGTGCTCCGCCTACCGCGCGCAGCTTGTCGCGCAGGTAGGTCGGGTCGGTGAAGACCTCACGCATACGTTCGGGTGACTCGGGGTAGCAGTGCCGGAACTCCACTCGGCTGGTCATGGCGCGGACGATACCGTGCGAGCCTGTGATGCCCTCCGGGCCGGCAGACGCGACACCCGAGCGCGTCGAACTCGTCCTGCCTGCCCGGCTATACGGTTGGGCGAGGTCGATGTCCCTATGGGCAGCCATGACATGTGAGGAGATGGGATGCGCGTCACCGGGGTGGGACACGCCGGGCTCTTCATCGAGACGCACGCGGGCAGTGTGCTGTGCGACCCGTGGGTGAACCCCGCTTTCTTCGGGTCGTGGTTCCCGTTCCCGGACAACAGCGAGCTCGATTGGGACCGGCTCGGGCAGGCGGACTACCTCTACGTCTCGCACCTGCACCGCGACCACTTCGATGCCGAGTTGCTGCGCCGCCATGTGCGCAAGGACGCCACGGTGCTGGTGCCGGATTACCCGACCGACGAGCTGGAGCGCGAGCTGAGGGCACTGGGCTTCACCCAGTTCCTGCGCACCGAGAGTGGCGTCCCGATCGAGCGCGACGGGCTGCGCATCATGATTACGTCGCTGACCGGGCCGAGTGACGGCCCCATCGGAGATTCGGCGCTGTCCCTGGACGACGGGCGTACCGTGCTGCTGAACCAGAACGACGCCCACCCGCTCGACATTGAGGCGCTGCGCGAGTTCGGGGAGGTGCACGCCTACTTCACGCAGTTCTCCGGCGCGATCTGGTGGCCGATGGTCTATGACCTGCCTGCGGACGCGAAGCGAGAGTTCGCGCGGCGCAAGCGCGCCGGGCAGTCCGACCGAGCCCTGCGCTACATCGACGCCGTCGACGCCACGCACGTGTTTCCCAACGCCGGGCCGCCGTGCTTCCTGGACGAGGAGCTGTTCGACCTCAATGGGCACGGTGTCGACGGGGAAAGCATCTTCACCGACCAGATCGAGTTCCTCGCCGAGCTGCGTGCCGTGCGGCCCGCGGTGTCGGCCCACCTGCTGTTGCCGGGCACCGTCGCGGAGCTGGACGGTCCGGACTGCGCGCTGACTCACGAGCGGCACACCGAGGCCGAGATTCGGCGCATCTTCGAAGAGAAGACCGCGTACCTGCGCGAGTTGCAGGCCAAGAAGCAGCCTGAGTTGGCCCAGGAGCGGGCCGGCCGAGCTGCGGTGCCTGCTGACCTGCTCGATCAGCTCAAGGCCTGGTGGGAGCCGCTGCTCAAGCGCGCCGACAACATCTGCGAGGGGGTGGGCGGCCCGGTGCGTATCGACGTCGGCGAGCTGCCGGTCGTTGTCGACTTCCCCGGCCGCGAAGTCCGCTCCTATGCCGGGGAGAGCTGCCGCTATCGGCTGTCCACTGCTGCGGACCTCATCGCGACGAACGTCGCCCGCCGGGAGGTCGACTGGTCCAACAGCCTGTTCCTCTCGTGCCGGTTCACCGCCAGTCGCGTCGGGCAGTACAACGAGTACGTCTACATCTTCTTCAAGTGCCTGTCCGAGGAGCGCATCGACTACGTCGAGAACTGGTACGACGAGCAGAACGATGACGGCCAGGACATCGAACTCGACGGCTGGCGCCTGCAGCGGCGCTGCCCGCACCTGCGTGCGGACCTCACCAAGTTCGGCAGCGTCTCCGACGGCATGCTGACCTGCGCCCTGCACGGTTGGCGCTTCGATCTCGCCACGGGCCGCTGCCTCACCTCCGCCGGTCATGAGATCCGCGCTACGCGTGCCGAGGCGTGACGCGGACCGGAGCACGATCCGACGAGGAGCGCCGCGCGAGTCGGTGAAGCTACGAGAACAAGCCGGAGCTTCGGGCTTCTGATCTTGTTCGAGACGCATTCGGCCAGAGCGTGGCCGCCGTCAGCTCACACCGACGGAAGGCGCTCCAATGGCCAAGAAATCCGACCGCAAGGTCCCCGAGATCAGCAATGCGACACGAGGCCGGGCTCTCGTTACCACGGCAGGAACCCATTTGCTGGTTCACGATGGTGACCTGGTCAGGCTGGTACTGATCCTCGAAGCCACTCACGACGACCCCGGGTACGGCCGACCCGCTGTGCGAGGGGGCTGTATGTGGCTGCTGAGGTACTCGCTGCTGGCCCTCGTCGTGGCCGCCGGTGTACTCGGTGGCGGCTTCACTGTCACCTTCGACGTGCTGAGCTGCTGCGCCTCCGTGGCGCTCCTCGTTCCCCGCCGACGGTAACCCCGCTTGCCTGCGGGCGGTCAGAACAGCCGGCTTCGGCCGAGCTGCTCTGACCGTCGGCCGGCGATCCCACGGTCGAGTCTGCGGGTTGCCCGCAGCCGGAGTCGTCGTTCACCCATCCGGGTTGGTAACAGATCGTAAGTGTCCGCGATTGGAGGCTGGTCTTTTCATTGATGGCACACGCGCACCCGTGTGTTCGACGGAGAACTGGCAACAGATAGGTGGCTACTTCACCGGCTCAGCGGGATGGCTCGGCCCCGCAACGATTCGTGAGCAGTTGACTGACTGGATCATCAATGCTGGTTATGCCGGGAAAAACGATTGTCTCGAGATGTGCGCTCTCGTAGATCTCGGGCTCGAGCTGAGCGAGCCGGCGCTCTGCGTCTGGCACCGCGAGGGATTTGCGGCACTCACCGACAAAGTCCGTAGGAAGCAGCTCACCAGCAAGCTGATCAGCCAGCGGGAAAAGATCGTGCGTCGCATCGCCCCCACCTTCTCGGCTCGGCCACCGGCCCGGAAAGTGGGTGCGTATCGCTATCCCCATGGGTCGCCCCATGACGAGGGCCGGGTGCGGCAGCTGCAAACTCTCGTCGAGAAGGTCCACAGACCCGCCCTGCTGGACAACCTCGTTCGCCAGGCAGCTGTTATGCGCCATCGCCGATCGGCCTGGCGCAATGATCTGCCGGCGAACCCCTGGCGTGACCGCGATCTCCGTTCGGTCGTTGATGAGGGTGCACACATCGCGGTTCACGACCGCCTGGCCTACTACCTCCACGTCCTGCACGGACCGAGTAGGAATGACGACGGCACATATACGCTGACCCGGTTCGATCCGCAGGCGGCAACGAAATCGGAACACGAGCAGATGCTTCGGGTGGGGGGACGGATGCTTGCCGAATGGTTCGAGATATGTCCCAAGCGTGCCGAGGATGGTCCTGATTTCGAGTACCAGGTTTCAGATGCGGTACTCGCCATGCGCCGCCGCCGGCTGCGCGGCGCGGTCGCTATGGACGGAAGCCGTAATTCCTGGTGCAAAACACAGGTTCTCGTCGATCTGGCGGTGGCGGACGTTCTCGGTACCGCGCTGAACGGACGACCCAACGATGCTGTTTCTCGGTGGCTGACGGCTGGATGTCTGGATGCGATCGTGGCCAGGGTGCAGGCGCAAGCTACGCACGAGCGTGTCCTGGACGGTGTCAGCATCCTGCTGGGGCGCCGCGACCTAGAAGTAGAGCTCGACGAGAAACTCACGGAGGACATCAGGGCCATCGTCGATCGGCGTTTCTTCGACGAATACAGCGAACTGCCGCACACGGATGAAAAGGGGAGATGAAGTGGCTGCAGCACGTCAACGTGTTCGTGGGGTGCCTGTCCGGCTGGAGAGAGATCCACAGTGTCTGATCCAGCAGGCCTACCTCTACCGGGGTACAAAATACTCCGTAGAGGAACGTCTGGGTATGGCCGAGCAATTAGCCGACAGGCTCGCTCGAGATGAGTCCGCCAGCTGGCATGACGCGATGTCTCTGCACCTGATCGCGTTCACCCTCTCGGCGCAGATCCCCCCTAAGCAACTGATCGCCATGCTGGACCCACCGGTCACGACGTTGAGCAAGAGAGCCGTTCGTGAGCCGGAGATGTTGCGCTTCGCTGCGCTGCTGGTGCGCACCGTCTCGATGGCCGCGAACAAGGCTGACGAGTACGTCGCCGCTTTTTATTCGATCAACCGGGCGCATCAATTGATTCGGCTGGCCTACCGACCGGGGGCGAGTCATGACGGCCTGACGCTGGAAGCGCTGCAACAGGTCTTCCTGCAGGAGTCCGGTCAGCTGGCGCGCAACGCCGAGGTCGGCCTGCTCGAGTTGGACCGCACCACACGTCTCCAGCTGCATTCCGACCATGGTGATCAGCCGACCCGCCGTCTCAGCCGGAAATTGCTCAGCCAGATTCGAGTGCTGGCCAGGGCCAGTGTCATCACCTCTGCCGCGGCCAGCCGGATCATGGTCGACTTACGTACCGATCAGGACAGACAGCTTCCCGCCAACGGCTCAGCAGAGGATGAGCATCTCGCGGTTGCCAGCTGGTCGGTGACAGCGAACATCATGTTCATGCGCTCGTTACTGCTCCTGGCCACTGCGGACTTCGCTGCGGGAAAGAATGGAACCCGCCGGGTCGACATGATTCCAGGTTTGTACTGGGAGACAGTGACTACGAAAGGTGCGACCTTCCAGGCATCACACAGTATGGATCTTACGCGAGTCGCGCTGCATTATAGCTTTCTCGCTGACGGGCGGACGCCCTATCGTAAGGTTAAAGGAGCTAAACTGGCCAGCGCGGTGCCCGGCTATCTGACCGATACGGGGCCGCTGCTGGACATGACGCGCTGTTCCCGCGAACTCCTTCAATCGGGCCATAACGCCGGAATCCTCGACAATATTGCCTTCACCTCGATTCACAATGTACTGCAGCGTTACAGCTCGCTGCACTATGAGCCCTGGCTTCAGCGTCACAGGACTGACCGGATCGCCCGGACCGGCGACGTCGACGTCCAGCTGAGGCTCGCGTCGGCGGGCCCCGAACTCGACGCGCTGGACTACACCTCCCGCATGGTCGAGAGCACTCGCCGCTACGCCGAAGCAACGCCGTACGGGTTCGGGCGCAGGTAGGCCACAGCAGGTGCAGCGGTAGCGTGGGTCGCCGTGCAGACGATGCTCTCTGAGCTCACCACAATGCGCCTGGGCGGTCCTGCCGGCGAGTACGAGGCCGCGCGCACGACCGAACACCTTGTTGCGCTCCTCCGGAAAGCCGACGCCATGGGCAAGCCCGTCCTGGTGATGGGGGGAGGCTCCAACCTCGTGGTCGGGGATCAAGGCTTCGAAGGGCTGGTCCTGCAGGTCGCGACGGCTGGGCTGAGCATCAACGGGGAGAGCCTCACCGTTGCGGCGGGCGTCGAGTGGGACACCGTCGTTCTGATCTCTCTCGACGCGGGCCTGGCGGGCCTGGAGCCACTGTCCGGCATTCCCGGCTCGACCGGAGGGACCCCGGTGCAGAACGTGGGCGCGTACGGCACGCTGACCTCCGACCTGCTCACCCGCCTGACCGTGTACGACCGCGCCACCGCTGCCATCGAGCAGTGGGGGCCGGACCGGTGTGGCTTCGGCAGTCACCGCCAGTCGGTCTTCAAACACACCGATCGCTACGTGGTGCTCGACGTGACCTTCCAGCTGACCCGCTCCACCCGATCGAATCCCATCCGCTACGCGGGTCTGGCCGAGCGGCTCGGCATCGCACCCGGCGCGACCGCGCCGACCAGAGACGTGCGAGACGCCGTTCTCGCGCTGCGGCGTAAGAGCGGCATGATCCTTGATGCTGACGACCACGACACCTGGAGCGTCGGGTCCTTTTTCATCAATCCCGTGCTCACCTCGGTGCCGAGCAAGCTGCCGGATTGTCCTCGATATCCCGATCCAGCGGGAATCAAGCTGCCCGCAGCTTGGCTCATCGATCATGCGGGATTTCCCCGTGGATACGGCCACGACTGGGGTCGTGGCGCGGTCACGCTGTCTTCAAAGCACGCCCTGGCCGTGACGAATCGAGGTGACGCTACGACCGCCGAGGTGATGAAATTTGCCGAGCACATCCGGGAAGGTGTCGAGCGGCGATTCGACATTCGCCTCGGGCCGGAATGTGACCTGGTCAACTGCAAGTTCGGCTAGGAGTTCCCGAGCTACTCGAGGTCGGGATGGGCCGCCAGCAACCTGTCGTACATGACCCGCATCGACCAGATGGCGGAACGGATCTCCTGCAGCCATTCCGCCGTGGTCCACTCAGCGCGGATCAGGGTCTCTCGGCTGGTGGCTATGTGCGCGCCGACTGAGGTGATGGTGGCGCCGGTGGGTACGCTCAATTCGGCAAGTGCCTGAGCGTGCTGAAAAGGAGCGTGGATGGCAGAAGTGATGATGAGGATATGATCCTGGTTCGTGATGCTTCCGGCGGCCTTCAGGAAAAATCTGTAGGTGTCACTGGTCGTCGCTCGCACATTGCCCTTGCCGGGTTCGGCGGCAAGGCCGGCGACCGGAATCGGAGACGTGGCCAGCCGGCGCACCTCGCGGGAGGATCGCGGCGATTCCTGGACACCGTCCGGAAGTACCAGGGCATAGCGCAGCGCCGCGCACATAGCGTCCAGCTCGTCATCGACCTGACCGAGGTGCATTTTTGACGCAACTTTGCGTTCGATACCGACCACATTCCGTCGACTGCCAAGGCCCCAGATGTACCCGACGCGCAGGCCTTGTTCGAGAAGATCGGCGAGTAATTCGGCGCGCAGCAGGCAGCTGTTGATACGTCCTCCGAGCACCAGGCCATGGGTAGGTTCCCCGAGTTCGGTCGCAGGGAGCTCCTGCGGGTCGCGGTAGATGCGGGCGATAAGCGCGTCAACGGCTTCGGCCGTCCGCGGTGAGAACTCCGTCTTCTTGGCCTCCCACCGCTCGCCGCCCTGCCGGAAGTCAAAGATGTCGCGCGAGATCTGTTCGGCTTCGGCCAGTCGATTCCGCAATCCTGTGGCCATCAGCGTGTGATCGAAGTGCCCTAGCAACTCTGTCATCTCAGCGGAATCCAGCCATAACGCAGTTCTCCGCTGAATCTCGCGAGGGTCACCTGCGGTCGATGCGAAGTCGATGATCGAATAGTCGACGCCACGAAGATGGTCGCGGCTGGAGCGGCTCAGCATGGTCACGCGGTCATCATCCCGTAGCGTCGATTACGTCGTCGCGCCACCGGTCATCGCATCAGGTCCGGCGGTGTACGCGCATCGCGGAGTGCTGGTCGCGGGGTTTGAGCACGATGAGGTCGAGGTTCACATGGGAAGGACGGGTGACCGCAAAGGCGATGACCTCGGCGACATCTTCGGCGCTCAGCGGGGTGACCCCGGAATAGACTTGGTCGGCTCGTTGCTCGTCGCCGCCGAAGCGCACCAGAGAGAATTCGGTTTCCACCATGCCGGGGGCGATCTCGATGAACCGCACCGGCCGGCCGAGATGCTCGGCGCGCAGGGTGCGGTGCAACACAGCTTGGGCGTGTTTGGCTGAGGTGTAGCCCGAGCCGTTGTCGTAGGCCTCCAGCGCGGCGACTGAGGTCACCGTGACCAGTACCCCGTCCCCGGAGTCGATCAGTTTGGGCAGAAATGCCTTGGTCATCCGCAATGTGCCCAGCACATTGGCCTCCCACATCCAGCGCCATTGGTCCTCCTCACCCGCGAGTACCGGGTCGAACCCCTTGGCGCCACCCGCGTTGTTCACCAGCACCCGGGCGGTGGGCACGGCTTCGGCAAAGGCGGCCACCGAGGCGGGATCGAGCACATCGAGCCGCAGCGCCGTCCCACCGATCTCCTCAGCGATCTTCTGACACCGCGTTACCCGGCGTGCTCCCAGCACCACATGGAATCCCACTGCGGCCAGAGCCCGGGCAGTGGCCGCCCCGATCCCACTACTACCCCCGGTAACCACCGCGGTCATCCGCTTCTCGATCACCCGCCCCACCCTAGAACCGCTGCGCCGCATTCAGCCGGCTGAGCGTGGTTCCAGGGCTGAAATAACCACGCTGAGCCGGGGGGGCAGGGAGGCAGCCGCAGGGACGGGGAGGATGGGGGTGTGATTGGACGGATTGGGACGGTGTTGCGGCGGGTTGCGGTGCTGTCGGTGCATACGTCGCCATTGGAGCAGCCGGGAACCGGGGATGCGGGAGGCATGAACGTCTACATCGAGCAGACCGCGACCCGCATGGCGCGTCGCGGCGTCGAGGTCGAGGTCTTCACCCGGGCCACCTCCTCCGGGTTGGCGCCGGTGGTGGAACTGGCGCCGGGTGTCATCGTGCGGCACATCACCGCGGGACCCTACGAGGGGCTGGCCAAAAACGAGCTGCCCGCGCAGCTGTGCGCCTTCACCGCTGGGGTGCTGCGGGCCGAGGCATACCGTGAGCCGGGTTACTACGACGTGGTGCACTCGCATTACTGGCTCTCCGGCCAGGTGGGGTGGCTGGCCCGGGACCGCTGGGGGGTGCCGCTGGTACATACCGCACACACGCTGGCCAAGGTCAAGAATGCCGCCTTGGCCGGTGGTGACGCCCCGGAGCCGCGCACCCGGGTGATCGGCGAGGAGCAGGTGGTGGCCGAGGCCGACCGGCTGGTGGCGAACACGCCGGCCGAGGCCGTAGAGCTCGTCGAACTCTACGGCGCGGATCCGGCAGACACTGTCACCATCGCGCCGGGAGTCGACCTCGAACGCTTCCGCCCTGGCTCCCGCGGGGCCTCCCGGGCGAAGCTGGGTCTGGCGCCGGATGCCGTCGTGCTCGCCTTCGTCGGGCGTATCCAGCCACTCAAGGCGCCGGACGTGTTGCTGCATGCTGCCGCCGAGATGTTGCGTCGGAATCCGGGGCTACGTCCTCGGTTGCGGGTACTCATCGTGGGCGGGCCATCGGGTAGTGGGTTGACCGAGCCCACCGCGCTGCATCAGCTTGCGGCTACGTTGGGGCTCTCGGAACAGGTCCTGTTCACTCCCCCGCAAGGCGGTTCCGCACTGGCCGGGGTGTATCGCGCGGCGGATGTGGTGGCTGTACCCAGCTACAACGAGTCCTTCGGTCTGGTCGCGCTGGAGGCGCAGGCCTGTGGAACGCCGGTGGTCGCCGCGCAGGTGGGCGGTCTGCCGGTGGCGGTGGCCGATGGGATGTCCGGGCAGCTGGTGGGTGGCCATCACCCGGCCGATTGGGCCGATGCGTTGTCCGCCGTGGCCCTGCACCCCCGGCGTCGTGCGGAGCTTGCGGCAGGGGCTGTCACGCATGCTCGGCAGTTCTCCTGGGAACGCACCACCGAGGCGTTGCTGAGGGTCTACGCCGACGCCGCCGCGTCCTATCGGATGGACGCGCTGGACCGGGGGGTCGCGGTATGACCCTCGGGGCCGAGCTGAACGCGGTCATCGTGGCGGCGCTGGACGAGGCCGGGCTGCGCTACGAGCAGCGTGCGCCGGGCAGCTTCCTGATTGCCCTGCCGGGTACCAAGAAGTTGCAGACCACGTGTTGGGTGCTCGTTGGCGAGCACAGCGTGCTGGTGGAGGCGTTCGTGTGCCGTCGTCCGGATGAGGCCCAGACGGACGTCTACCGCTGGTTGCTGCAGCGCAACGCCCGACTCTATGGGGTGCACTACACCCTGGACAAGGCTGGGGATATCTACCTCATCGGGCGGCTCGCCCATTTCAGCCTGACCGCCGTGGAGCTGGACCGGGTGCTGGGGCAGGTGCTCGAGGCGGCCGACGGTGATTTCAACACCCTCTTGGCCATGGGGTTCGCTTCGTCGATCCGGCGCGAACGAGCCTGGCGGTTGGCCCGCGGTGAATCGCTGGCCAACCTCTCCGCCTTCGAGCATTTGTAACCGTACGACGTTGGTAGGGGGTGGCGGAGCGACCCGGGGAGAGAGGGGGAGTCGCACACTCGGGTCGCCCCGCCACATGCCCGCTGTTCCCAGGGCGGGGGGCACCCTAGGCAACCTCGCGGGCCGCAGTTCGACGGGGGGGTGGTCGAACCGCGTCCTGTTGCTCACTCCAGTGAGAGTTCGGCAGACTCCGAGGAGTTCCGCAGCCCCCGGTGGGGTGAGCGTAGATACCGTCTCAGTAGATCGTCCGGATCACAAGACCTTTGTCGTAATTCGTTCGGGGGGTAGCTCGACCGAGTGCGCTGTCATGATCGTTCGGGGTGGCACTCAGCTTCATGTCTTGACCGGACGGCGCTGGTAGAGCAAGGATTTGGTTCAGTTGATCTATCCTAGTGGCGGAAATAGTCGTCGCGTGGACTCTTTGAGGAGCCCCGGTGTCCTTTTGTAGTCCGTTCCCGGATGTTGAGATCCCGGCCGTCTCGCTGACGGAGCTGGTCCTTGCTGACGCGGTGCAGGACCGGCCCGCCCTCATCGACGGCGTCTCGGGCCAGGTGATCACTTACGACCGGCTCCGGATTCTGGTGAACAGGGTCGCCGGGGCACTCGCCGCGCGGGGCGTCGGCAAGGGTGATGTGGTGGCGGTGTTCGCGCCCAACACTCCGTACTACGCGGTGGTCTTTCATGGCATCCTGCGCGCGGGCGCCGCCGCCACCACCGTCAACTCGCTCTACACCCCTCACGACATCGCCGATCAGCTGCGGAACTCCGGAGCGAGGCTGCTGTTCACTGTCTCCGCGTTCCTGGACCGGGCCGCGGCGGCGACCGGGCAGCCCGGCGTCGCGATCGAGACGGTGGTGCTGGACGGTGCGTCCGGCTATTCGTCGCTGGCCGACCTGCTGGCCCAGAATGCGACGGCGCCCGAGGTTAGCATCGACCCGGCCACCGACCTGGCCGTGTTGCCGTACTCCTCCGGGACCACCGGCCATCCCAAGGGGGTCATGCTCACCCATCGCAACATCGTGGCGAACCTCGCGCAGTGCCAGCCGCTGCTCCAGGTGGATCAGGACACCCGGGTGCTGGCGGTGCTGCCGTTCTTCCACATCTACGGCATGGTGGTGTTGATGAACCTGGGCCTGTGGTCCGGCGCCACCGTGGTGACCCTGCCCAAGTTCGATCTGGAGCTGTTTCTGCGGACCATCCAGGAGCACCGCACGGACCGCGTCTACATTGCCCCACCCGTGGCGCTGGCGCTGGCCAAACACCCCATGGTGGACGACTTCGACCTCTCCGCCATGAAGTTCCTGTTCTCCGGTGCCGCGCCGCTGGACGCCGAACTCGCCGAGGCGGTGCGTGCCCGGCTCGGGTGCAAGATCCGGCAGGGCTATGGGATGACGGAGCTGAGTCCGGTCTCGCACGCCATCCCCATGGATCGCGACGACATCTCGGTGGGCTCGGTCGGATTCACCCTCCCGAACATGGAATGCAAGCTCGTCGACCCGGAGACCGGGCAGGAGGTCGGCGAGGGCCGGCTCGGTGAACTGTGGTGCCGGGGTCCCAACGTGATGCTCGGCTACCTGCACAACGCCGAAGCCACCGCGGCGACCCTGGACGCCGAGGGTTACCTGCACACTGGCGACGTCGCCATGGTCGACGCGGACGGTGTGGTCACGATCGTCGACCGAGTCAAGGAACTGATCAAGTATAAGGGCTACCAGGTACCCCCCGCCGAGCTGGAGGCCCTGCTGCTGACCCATCCGAAGATCGCCGACGTGGCCGTGATCGGCGTGCGGGACGCTGACGGCGAGGAGGTACCCAAGGCGTTCGTGGTACGCCAGCCCGGCGCTGACGACCTCACCGGCGCCGACGTGATGGCTTTCGTCGCGGCGCAGGTGTCACCACACAAGAAGGTGCGGGCAGTGCAGTTCATCGATCAGATCCCCAAGTCCGCTGCCGGCAAGATCCTGCGCAAGGATCTCCGCGCCGTCGAACCCGCCGTCGAACCCGCCGCCACCTGACCTGAGTGTCCGGCCGCGTTCGGGGAGAACGACACCATCATAAATGATTATAGTGCGAGCAATGTGTGCCACATTGTCACGATGTGGCCCCGGAATAAAACCCCTGAAATAGGGGGTGTGAGTAGGGAACCGCTGACCGAACGTCCGTCCCGGGGGGCGGGGGAGGGGCGTCGGCCAGCGGTTCCCTACTGTGACGGTGGAGTTTCCGTAGGGGTCCGGAAACATCGCCGTCAGGCATTAATATATGCGTGACTTGGTAGTTACGACCAGCGGCCGTTTGGAGTATTAATTTTAGCAATATCCCGGCTCATGCCGCCGTTTGGCCTACAAAAGGCGGATCGGTAAGAATCGTTGCTGCCAACTAATCAGACAGGCGAACCATCCGGGGGATCCGCCGGTTCGGGGGTACCACAGGGCAGGGCGTGCCCCTGTTTGGCGGCGAGTAGCTTGGTCAGGCCGGTGGAGTCGTTGGCCCGCTGATGCAGCGCCGCGGCAGCCTGCGCCAGCAGTCGCTCCAGGCCCGGAGCCAGCTCGACCAGCGCGGATCCGGACAGCGCGTGCTCCATGTCCGTGACGAACAGGTCGAACAACGCTTGCAGGGCGCGCTGACCGTCATCGGTCAAGGTGATCAGAATGCTGCGCCGATCGCGGGGGTTGGGTTTGCGGACCAGATACCCCGAGTCGGCCAGCCGATCCAGCAATCCCGTCACGCTCGCTGTCGTCATGCTGAGTCGATCGGCTATCGCGGTGGGGGTCAGCTGGCCCGCGTGATAGACATGATCCAGCGTAACGGCTTCGGGGACGCCCACCCGGAGCGCGGCGGCCACCGCATGCCGATACTGATCGCTGGCCACGATGAGTTCGTGGAGCCGCACCGCAAGTTCGCGCATTGCCTGTCCAGTTCATTCGAGTTCATTCGAGACATGAGAAATCGGGTCGCCACCGTAGGCGTTGACCAGACTTTCGAACAGGGCCGTTCGAGGGGTGCGCGACTATCGGTGGCCCGCGATGGTGGGAGCGGGCACCCCAGCTGCGGTGAGCGCGGACTGCACTCGGGCGTTGAGCGCCCGCTGCACCGGCCACTGGCGGCCCGGATGAGTCTTCACGGTCAGCCGCAGTGTTACCGCGTAGGGGGTGACGGACTGTACCCCCAGGATGGTCGGGGGCTCGGTCACGTCGTCGGCGTGCTCGCCCTGCGCCACCTCGAGGGCGGCCTGCTCGGCGAGCGCGCTGGCGCGTCCGGTGTCGGCGTGGTGGGCCAGCGGCACGTCGACCACCGCGACCGCGAAGCCCTGGCTGGAGTTGCCCACCCGGAGGATCTCACCGTTGCGGACATACCACACAGTCCCGCTGACGTCGCGGACCGTCGTGGTACGTAATCCCACCGCTTCGACCTCGCCGATCGTCCCCCCGAGGTCGACGCTGTCGCCCACGCCGTACTGGTCCTCCAGCATCATGAAGATCCCGGACAAAAAGTCCCGGACCAAGTTCTGTGCCCCGAATCCGATGGCCAGTCCGAGTACCCCCGCCGAAGCCAGGATCGGCGCGATATCGATACCGAACTCGGCCAGCACCATGACGAACGCGACCCCGTAGATCAAGAACGAGGTCACCGAGCGCAGCAGTGAGGCGATCGTGCGGGCGCGTTGGGCGCGTCGCTCGGTAACGGGGATGCGGGGACTGGGCACCGGCGCCGCACCGCTCCGTTCTCGGAATCGCCGCCGAGACGCCGGCCTGCCCTCGCTCACCCGGCCGGCCAGGCGATTGATCGCCCGATGAACCAGCACGCGGAGCAGCACCGCGACGATGACGATCGTTCCAGTGGACAGCGCAGCGTCCCCGATGGTGTCCGTGTAGCCGGCCAGCCAGTCCTGCACGTAACGTCACCTTTCGCTATCACCCCTACTTCGCCTGCTGAAACTTCCGCCTGCTGAAACGATGCTCATCGACCGGGACGAACACTGGCTACGAAGGTGCCGGATGGCACCGCAGGCATGCAAGCGCCCACCCCGGGTACCCCGCTCGGGGATCGCACGAGCCTGGCACAGTGGCTGACATGAGCCTCGGCACGCTGGTATTGCTCCGTCATGGAGAGAGTGAGTGGAACGCCAAGAACCTGTTCACCGGCTGGGTGGACGTGCCGCTATCGGGAAAGGGAGAGGACGAGGCGGTGCGCGCAGGCACCCTGATGCGGGCGGGCGGGCTACGGCCCGACGTGGTGCACACCTCGCTGCTGCGCCGCGCGATCAATACCGCGAACCTGGCGCTGGACGTCGCCGATCGGCACTGGATCCCGGTACGCCGGGACTGGCGGCTCAACGAGCGGCACTACGGCGCCCTGCAGGGCAAGGACAAGGCGCAGGTCCGCGCCGAGTACGGCGAGGAGCAGTTCGCCCTGTGGCGGCGCTCCTACGGCGCCCCCCCGCCGCCGATCGAGCCCGACAGCGAGTTCAGCCAGCACGGCGACCCGCGCTACGCGGGCATCGAGGTCCCGGCGACGGAATGCCTTGCCGATGTGGGAGCCCGGATGCTGCCGTACTGGACGTCCTCGATCGTGCCCGACTTGCGGGCCGGACACACGGTGCTCCTCGCTGCGCACGGCAATTCGCTACGGGCACTGGTCAAACACCTGGACGGGCTCGACGAGCAGACCATCGCCGGGCTCAACATCCCGACCGGCCTTCCGCTGCGTTACGACCTCGACGAACAGCTGCGGCCGATCATCCTCGGGGGGACCTACCTCGACCCGGAGGCCGCAGCCGACGCGATCGCCATGGTGGCGAACCAAGGCCGGTGATCGCATTTCGGCTGCACCATTCCGTACCATTCCGTGAACCAGCGGTGAACACCGGAAGAAGACTCTTTCGTGGCACGTCGACCTCGTCACGAGGGGGCGGTCAACGCTAGGAATGTCACCGGTTCAGGTGTTTAGGATTCCAATGTGACACTTGCCGCCGTCGTGCTCACCGCGATCAGCGCCCTTGTGATCGGCGGGATCCTCGGGGCACGGATCGGTCGCCGTGGCACCAGAACCGAGACCCGGTGCCCCTCGCACAGCCCGACCGTCGCCGACCTCGTCCAGCGTGTCGTGCTCTCCTCCCACAACTGCGTGGTGCTGATCAACCAGGTGGGGGACGTGGTACTGCACAACCGTCCCGCCGCTGAACTCGGCTTGGTCCGGGGACAACGCCCGGATGAACGCGCCTGGAAGGCCGCCCAGCAGGTACTGGAGAGCGGGGAAGTGGTCCAGGTCGATCTCTCCCCTCTCACCCAGGGTGCCCGGTCAGGACGCGGGCCCACCGCCGTACTCGGCGAGGTCCGACCGCTGGGTGACGGATTCACCGTCGTCGACGTCTCCGACGAATCGGACGCGGTACGGCTGGAGGCCACCCGGCGGGACTTCGTGGCCAACGTCAGCCACGAACTCAAGACACCGGTCGGCGCGGTGGCCCTGCTCGCCGAGGCGGTGCTGGACGCCGCCGACGACCCACAGGCAGTGCGGCGGTTCAGCACCAAGATCCTCAACGAGTCCACCCGGTTGGGGGCGCTGGTCACCGAACTCATCGCGCTGTCCCGGTTGCAGGGCGCCGAGCGGCTTCCCGAGCTGGCGACCGTCGAGGTGGACGAGGTCGTGCGGGAGGCACTGGACCGCTGCCGGCTGGCCGCCGAGTCGGCCAACATCCGGATCACCGTCGATCCACCGAGCGGGCTGCTGCTCGATGGTGACGCCACGCTGCTCATCACTGCGCTGTCCAACCTCGTCGACAACGCGGTGTCGTACTCATTGCCGGGCAGCCCGGTGTCGGTCAGCAGGCGGCTGGCGGACGGGTTCGTCGAGATCGCCGTCACCGATCGTGGCCTCGGCATCGCGCCGGAGCACCAGGAGCGGGTGTTCGAGCGCTTCTTCCGGGTCGATCAGGCCCGTAGCCGCGCAACTGGTGGCACCGGGCTCGGGCTGGCGATAGTCAAGCATGTAGCCGCCAACCACGGCGGTGACGTCCGCTTATGGAGCAGGCCGGGGACCGGCTCCACCTTTACGTTGCGAGTTCCCGCGCATCCGACTGAACCCGAAGGCACTCCGACGACCGACTCTGTCGATGGGGCACTGGGCGCTTCGCTGAGCACCGAACACGTGGGAGGAATGCTGTGACCAGGGTACTGATCGTCGAGGACGAAGAGTCCTTCGCGGACCCGCTGGCCTTTCTGCTGCGCAAGGAAGGTTTCACCACCGCGGTGGCCACCACCGGCTCCGAAGCGCTCGAGGAGTTCGAGCGAAACGGCGCCGACATCGTCCTGCTCGACCTGATGCTGCCCGGTATGAGCGGTACCGATGTGTGCAAACATTTGCGCTCCCGCTCGGGCGTTCCAGTGATTATGGTCACCGCCAGGGATAGCGAGATCGACAAGGTGGTCGGCCTGGAGCTCGGCGCCGATGACTACGTCACCAAGCCTTACTCGGCCCGTGAGCTCATCGCTCGCATCCGCGCGGTGCTGCGCCGCGGCGGAGAGAGCGACGGCGACGGGCTGGCGCCCGCGGTGCTCGAGGCGGGTCCGGTACGGATGGACGTGGAGCGCCACACGGTCACCGTCGCGGGCCAGGAGGTGGCTCTGCCACTCAAAGAATTCGACCTGCTGGAGTACCTGCTGCGTAATGTGGGCCGCGTGCTGACCCGAGGCCAGCTCATCGACCGGGTGTGGGGTGCGGACTACGTAGGAGATACCAAGACCCTGGACGTCCACATCAAACGCCTGCGCTCCAAGATTGAGCCCGACCCCTCCTCCCCACACCACCTGCTCACCGTTCGCGGTCTAGGCTATAAGTACGACAGCTAACCGGAAGTGTCATTCGGCCGCTGGAGCGAAGTAGTTACGCAGCCGAGATTCAGGTCTGTCGGGTCGTCACGTGAAATCGAAAGACAACTTCCAGATGAGAATTCTTCCAAATGTTGGGTAATTGTGTCATGGCGCTACTGGCAGACTCCCAGGTAGCCTGACTTCTCGTGCGGCTCGGCGTGCTCGATGTGGGGTCCAACACCGTTCATCTGCTGGTCATGGATGCGCATTATGGAGCGCATCCGATGCCGCAGAGCTCGGTGAAGACGGTGCTGCGGCTGGCCGAGCAGATCGACATCCGGGGAGAGATCACCCGCCAGGGGGCCGATCAACTGGTCCGCACCGTGGCCGATGCCGTGGACTCGGCGTCCGCGATGGGTTGCGAGGACTTGATGGCCTTCGCCACCTCGGCGGTGCGGGACGCCTCCAACGCCACCGCGGTACTGAACCGGGTGCTGGCCGAAACTGGGGTGAATCTTGAGGTGCTCTCCGGCGAGCAGGAGGCGATCCTCACCTTTCTCGCCGTTCGCCGCTGGTACGGCTGGTCGGTCGGGCGGCTGCTCATGTTGGACATCGGCGGAGGGTCACTGGAGATCGCAGGAGGGATCGATGAGGAACCCGACGTGGCCGTGTCTCTGCCGCTGGGCGCAGGTCGGCTGACGCGGACCTGCCTGACGCACGATCCACCACGCCGCCGTGAACTGGACGACTTGCGGGAACACATCGCGGCTGCGCTGGCGGGTCCGGCCCGCATGGTGCGGGCGGCAGGCACCGCGGACCGCGTGGTGGCCACGTCGAAGACATTCCGGTCGCTGGCGCGACTCACCGGTGCGGCCCCCTCCTCGGCTGGGCCGCGAGTGCGACGTACTCTTACTGACGCGGGGCTTCGCCAGGTGATCGCTTTCATCTCCAGGATGTCCGCGGACGACCTGGCCGAGCTGGAGGGTGTGAGCGCCAGCCGGTCACACCAGCTTGTCGCCGGAGCTTTGGTCGCGCAGGCCGCGATGCGCATGTTGGACGTCGATGAGTTAGAGCTCTGTCCGTGGGCGTTGCGGGAGGGCGTGATCTTGCGGAGGCTGGACTGGTTGGCTGGAATCGACCGAACAGCGCAGCTGAGGCACCGCCCGTCTCGGCTTACTGGACGCACAGCGGCCCGGGGGGGCACGGTGAGGAATCATGAGTCGGAGTAGCGAGCCAAGCGAGCGGACCCAGCACAGCGTGGCGGAGTTACTCGCCCGCTACGGCGAGGCGACGCCGTCGACCGGCCGTCGCCGCCGCCGGGCCTCGGAAGACGACGACAGCGGTCCGCAGTCCATCATCGAGCGAGTCCGTACTGATGACGCTCCGATGTCCGTCGTCGATCGGTTGCCGACCCAGTCGAGCCGCGGTGATCGCGGTCCGCATGCCTTCGACAGTCGCGACGCATTCGACAACCGCGACTGGATGGATACCGACCTCGTCGGCCGCGGCTGGGACGACCGCGGTTCTCAGACATACCCCAGTTCCTATTCGACGGCCGGTTCCTATTCGACCAGCGCCGATCTCCATGAGGACAGCTGGATGGGTTTGCCACCGGTCGGCCCCGGCCCCGAACCGCTCAACGGGAGGGCACTGTCCAGCGGTCCGAGTACCGACCGGTTTCCCCGGCTGGATCCGCTGTCACACCGTCCGGTGCCTTTTCCACCGATTGAGCATCAGCCGCGTAACGCCGAACCCCTTGCTGGACTGGGCACGGCCACTCGGCCGGTTCCCCGGCCGGACTGGGAGCTCGGCAACGCCCCCGTTCCGGTGCTCGACGAGACCTCGCTGATCGGCACAGCTCTGGGCCGATCAGCGAGCTACCTGGCTCCGGACCGGTCCGAGACGCTCCATCCGAAAGCGCCCAGGGTCGAAGCGCTCCGAGTCGAAGCCCTCAGCGTCGAAACGCCCAGGATCGAAGTCCCCAGGATCGAAGTCCCCAGGATCGAAGCTCCCAGGATCGAAGCTCCCAGCGCCGCAGCTTCCGATGCCGAATTGCTCGACATCGAAGAGCCCGACCTCGACGTGCACCATGCCGAAGCGGCTGAATCCGAACAGCCCACCTCCGCCGTGCGGGAGTGGGTCATGACGGTGACCCAGATCGGTGTCGGCGTGGTCGGGGGAGCCGCGCTGTGGTTGATCTGCGAATGGCTGTGGCAGCAGATGCCGGTGGTGGCCCTGGTGGTGGCCCTGGCCGTGATCACCGGGCTGGTGTGGGTGGTTCGGCGCGTCCGCCGGACCGAGGACCTGCAGACGACTGTGATCGCCGTGCTGGTCGGTCTGTTCGTCACCGTATCCCCAGCAGCGCTGCTGCTGGTCGGTAGATAGGCAGTGGCCGCGCGCTCCTCGATCCCGGTCGCCCTGTCCACCGCATCGGTATGGCCCGAACCGATCGCCGTGGCTTTCGAGCTGGCCGCCGAGATCGGTTATGACGGAGTCGAGGTGATGGTCTGGGGTGACCCGATCAGCCAAGACGTCGTTGCGCTGGCGGCTCTGGCGGCCCGTCACCAGGTACCCGTACTCGCCATGCACGCTCCATGCCTGCTGATCACACAGCGGGTGTGGGGCGCCGACCCGGCGGCGCGGCTGGACCGCACTGTGCAGGCCGCAGCTGAACTGGACGTCAGCACTGTCGTGGTGCACCCCCCGTTTCGTTGGCAACGGAGCTATTCGGCGGGCTTCGGGCAGCAGGTGCGGGAGTTGGAGAAGTCGAGCGGGATCCGGGTCGCTGTGGAGAATATGTTTCCGCTGCGTCGGGGCCGGGTGGCAGTGTCCAGTTTCGCTCCGTCACCGGACCCGACCGACACGGGGTATGAGCATTACACGCTGGATCTGTCACATACCGCAACCGCCCAGGTCGATGCGGTGGCGATGGCGCAGCGGATGGGATCGCACCTGGCGCATCTGCATCTGGCCGACGGCAGCGGTGCCCCCCGCGACGAGCATCTGGTGCCCGGCCGTGGTACTCAGCCCTGCGCCGAGGTCTGCCGGGCGCTGGCCGAGCATGAGTTCACCGGCACCGTGGTGCTCGAGGTGAGCACCCGACGAGCCCGCAACCGCGCGGAACGCCGTGACGCGCTGACCGAAGCGCTGCTCTTCGCCCGGCTCCACCTGTGAGCGGTTTAGCGTCTGATGAGAAAACCCCGTAAGGAGAAGCTGGCTGGTACGGCATCGACCGCGAGCTGGCTACTAGTGCCATCGGCCTGAGTTAGGGTGACTGGTGTGGAGTATGTGCACTTCGTGTCGTATCGGCGCACCGCGATCCAGGGTATGGCCGAAACCTTCTAGTATCGCGTAATTGAAGTTCCTTTTTTTATGAAGGTGGTCCGGCGTTTGCTGGTTGCCTTGCTGATGATGACTTCGGCGGGCTTGGTCCAGTTGAATGGCTGACAGTCTTTGTTGTAGTGGG
>JBOHHE010000436.1:0-15170 GCA_050700355.1 Pseudonocardiaceae bacterium | reverse complement strand
GCGCAGCTCCCGCAGTGCGCCCAGGACGGGTTCGGGTAGATCCGCAGCGACGGATCGGTCATGTCCTGCAGCTGACGCGCCAGCGCGGTGCCGTGCCGTTCGATCTCGAGCTCCCGGCGGGGGATGTGGGTGCGGCGGAACGATCCGGTGCCGCGTTGCGTGACGATCCCCCCGGCTCCCGGCCAGGCCCGGACGTTCACCTCGGACGAGGCGTCCAGCGGGGTCGGGCGCAGTTCGTTGTGGATCGTGCCCTCGAGCTTGGCGAGGAAGCCCAGCTGCCACGCCCAGCAGCGGGCCAGCGCCTGGTCGTCGAGCCGGAGCAGGTCCAGCTCCGGCCACTGCGGATCGGTGACGATCCGGTGTTCGACGAGCCAGTACAGCTCATGATCGTCAATCACGACCAGGCCGACCCTGGCGCGGTATTGCAGCGCCCGCCCGTCCGGGGTGACCAGGCCCTGCTCCGGGTTGGCCGGATCGGGTACGGCGACGTCGAACTGCGCCGCGACCTGGATCGGGGTGAAGCGGTCGGTCCGCGCGGCCCACTCGAAGTAGCGTTCCAGCAGGGCGGTACCCAGCTCCAGGTGCTCATCCCAGTCCTGGACCTGCTGAGCCGATAACTCCCGGCACTGTTCGTAGGCCGCCCGGTGCCTGCGCATCGCCTTCTCGAAACCCGCGACGGCCAGCGGACGGACGATCGCGCGGTTCCAGTCCCACATGCCGGGGAAGTAGTAGACGTCGAGCGCGTCGTGGATCGCTTCGTCGAAGTCGAACACATGCGTCGGCTCGATCGGCTCGTAATCCTGTCGTTCCCGGGCGCCAAGGTCCCATGCCCGCCGGCAACGCCGGAACAGCCTGCTCTCCCACGGTCGCGTCATGTAGTGCGTGCTCACCCGGAGTACCTCCATCGCTACCCGAGGCCGGGAATCCCGAGGGTACCTTGGTGCCCGGTCAGGACGACCACAACGAGCAGATGGGGGCGGCGTGAATGCGGTCGTCCAGCGGATAGCCGTATGGCCCGGCGTGCAGGACGAGCCCGCATATCAGACGATCGCCGAGCTGGTCACGAAGCCAGATCAGCTGCCGCGTATCGCTCCCGCCCAGCACCGAGTAACGCTCACGCACACCACAGACTGTCGTTCTCGCCCATCTGCCGCTAACGCTCTCGCCCAGATCACGGCGGTCAGAGCGGGTCGGGTGATCTTACAGGCCCAGGACGCGGCGCAGTCCCTGATCGACCTCGTGCATGAGCGCCAGCGGAGCGTGGCCCGCGGGAGCGTCGAGATCGGCCTTGTCGAGCGTGACCAGCGCGGTGACGTTGACGACGGAATCCTTGGGCAGGCCGCTGGCCACCGCCGGGAGGAAGACATTGCCGGGCATCGCCGCAAGGCCGGTGTTCGAGGTGATGACGACCGCGAGGACAGTGGCCAGCCGACTGACGTTGTACGGGTCGGACTGGACTACCAGCACCGGTCGGTGTTTGGCCGGTCGACTACCGATGGGTGGGCCAAGGTCGACCCAGTAGATCCCGCCGCGTTGGATCACCAGCCGTCCTCGTCACGGGACAGATGGCCACGGCCGACGGCCACTGCGGCCTCAGCCGAGTCATCAGCACCGATCAGCGCGACCACCGCGTCTATCTGCTGGGTCAGTGACTCGACGTCCAAGTGCGCCAGATAGCGCTGAACCGCCCGGGTGAAGAATTCCGACCTGCTCATACCTAAGGCGGCAGCCCGCCTTGTGGCCAGCTCGAATGTCTCGTCCGGAACTGAGATCGCGGTCTTCATATGGCCAAGTATAACCCGGTATGACGAGGCGCCAGGTCGGTGAGATCGAGCCGGATGAGCGGCAGTGGATCGGCCAGCTAGGCAGCCTCGCGCAGGGGTGGCGGCGGCCTCCAGTTGGTGCGGCTGCGCAGAGATACGACCTGAACAGCAAGCCACACGCCGAGTGCCCGGATCGGCGAGGGGCTGGCCTCCCGCCCTCGGTAGGCCATCAAGCCAGACCTTCGTCGTTATCTCCGACGGGGCTTCGGTAACGTTTCGTCACCGGACGGCGAAACTTCGGTGGAAAGCCACCGAATGTAGGGGGTAGCACGTGGCCACGTCGACTACGTCGGGTCTTGTGGGCGGGGTCTTCCGCGCCCAGATCGTCGAGACCCTCGCTAAGCAGCGGGGGCTGGTCGGCCTCGAGGCGGCACGGATGCCGTGGTCGGGGATGTGAGCGTGCCTGCCGTTCTCGACCTCGAGCTGTCAGTGCCGGCGGACACGCAGGTGTATCCGGCGCGGTTGCATGGCGCGGCCTGCGCGCTGTTGGAGGGCAACTCGGTGGCCCACACGGCACAGCACAAGCCGTTCTCGGTGGGCCCGCTTTTCCAGGGCAGCTCAGGCCGGACGCAATGGCGGGTAGGTTGGCTTTCCGCGACTGAACCACCGCATATCCCGGAGGTCATCGCCCTGGGCTCGGCCCGGTGCCCCGTCCGGCACACCGAACCGCAGTTGGCCAGCTTTGCCGAACTGCTCGCCGGGCGGCCGGTGCGACACGTGGAGCTGCGCTTCGTCAGCCCAACCTTCTTCGCTCGAAAGAGCCGGGATCTTCCGCTGCCCGATCCGGTGCTGGTCATGCGCTCATTGGCCAGCCGCTGGGACGCCCACGCGCCGAGTGAGCTGGCGCTGCCGACCAAGGAGCTGTCCGCATTGCTGGACAGCGTGTATCTGGACGAGGTAACCATTGAGAGCCGCCGCGCGCAGGTGTCGGTGCCCAGACCACTCATGGGTTCGGCGCAGTCCGCCTCGCTACGCCATTACTGGGCGACGGGTGAGCCGGAAGTCAGTCTTAGGGAGGTGAAACCATGCCACGTGTCTCTGTCGTTCGGGTAAGTGCTGAAGAGGTCATTTTCGCGCCGCATACCGGGAGAAAATGGCTGACCAGGGATCTCGCCAATTACTACGGCGACGCACCCCTGGAAGTGGGTCAGGTCGGGGAACTCGAGGAGGATTCCGCGAACTGGATGTTCGAGATTGATCCAGGCTGGCGCATCGAGTTGAAGAGCCTCACTGCGGTAGGCAGTCCGGAATCGATGACGTTCCTGGTCAGCGGCACGAAGACCAAAATTGATCTGACCGGTCATGGTGTCCAGCCAGCGATGAAAGGTAAGGCAGCGTCGAGGTTGAAATTCTGGCGGCTCGTCCGCTGCGGCGGTGAAGCCACCGGGCCGGTCCAGGCATCATTGCACGGACACTTCGACCATCCGGACCTGATGTCCTGGGTGGCAGAAATAGAGGAACAGGTCGCTGCCGAGAAGGAGCGAAAGCAGAACGAGACACTCCTGCACCGCAAGCGTGATTTCGAGAAGCAGGCGCAGGACCATTTCATCAATCCGTACACCTTCGTCCCGTTCCCCGCGCAGCCGCCGCAACGTAGTAAGCCGCACGACCATCACACCCTCGCAACTGAGAAGGACGAAGCCCGGTTCTCGGGCCGGATCACGGCCCGGCTGGTGGCGCGTTCACCACTGTTGGTACGTAACGTCGGCTCAGCCGCGCCGGTCGTTGACGATGTGGCGACGGCACCGCGAACGAGCACAGGCGGATTGTTCATCCCAGGGTCGTCGCTGCACGGCGCGATTCGTTCGCTGCACGAGACCCTGACCGGTAGCTGCCTGCGGGTCTTCGATCCCGATTTCGTCCCCGTCTACCGGGACATCGCCACCGGTGAGCTACGCCCGCACTGGGATCTGGGTGTGGTTGACGAGGTTGACCACGCCGGTCGCCCGGTCAAGCTCATCCGCTGCACCGAAACCCGATGGGTGCCGCTGACGACGCTGGCCCGCGCCATGCCCGGGGGCAGTGCGGTGACGACGGGGCAACGCTTCCGGCTCACCGAGAGCGCATTCGCGACCCAACAGGACACGCAAGCCGAGGAGGACGAGGAGACACCACCGGCGACTCTCGACCCGAAGGGCGAGTGGGCCGTGCTCGTCACCGATGACCGAGCCCGGAGACCAACCCAGCCGTACCACTGCGCGGTGGGGCGTCTGCCCGCCGCACCAAGACCTGTCGCGCTGACCGACCGGGCCTGGCAGAAGTATCTGCGGGCAGTGGAGGGCGCCAAACAGACAATGAAAGGAAACAAGCCGAGTCTCGAGGCTGAAGTTGCCCAACTCGCCAGGCCGGGCACCACTGTCGGCGATGTGCTCGGTGAGCTGCTGAAGCAGCGCCCAGGCCGCTGGTTGCGACCGCGTCCCTGGTTGCACAAAGGCCAGGTAGTGTGGCTCGCGCCGGGCAAGGGTGGGTTCGTGGACGGTATTGCCCTGTCGTACCTGTGGCGGACCGCAGGTCAGGACAGTGCCGGTAAGCGCCTGCCGGATGAGAGGTTCCACCCGTGCCACGACCCGGACGAACTGTGCCCGAGTTGCCGGGTGTTCGGCAGCGCCGATGTGCGTGATGTGGGCGGGCGCGGCGTCGATCGCCGGCTCGCCGAGCAGCGCAGCTACCGGGGGCACGTCCGGGTGCTGGATGCAGTGCTGAAGTCGGGCGGACCGCTCGGCGCCCCGGTGGTGTTGCCCGCGACGGGCTCACCTCGACCGGGGTCGGGGCAGTTCTATCTCGACGATCCCCAGGCCGACAAGGCGCCGCTGGTCTACCAGAAACCCCGCAACAGGTGGGGTACACCGGACGCCCGCCAGCCTCGTCGCCTACGGGGGCGGAAATTCTACTGGCACACCGACCCCCAGATTGATGAGCGCCGGAAACGGTGGCGGAGGCACGATCACGCCCCGGAAGGCGAACGGGTTGAGTTGGTCGCCGCAGGCAGCGCCTACCAGCTGGACGTGGCGTTCGACGGGTTGACCAAAGCTGAGATCGGCGGCCTGGTCGCCGCGCTGCAACCGGATCGCCTGTTCGCCACCCAGCATTATCCGCTGCCCTATCCAGTCACGGCAGACCCGGAGTACGCCATCCACGTCGGTGGCGGCAAACCGCTCGGCCTCGGCTCCTGCCAGGCCCGGGACCTGCGGATCGTCGCCGACGGCGTCGAGTCCCGATATCTGGGCGCGCAGCGACCGGTACTCGATCCGGCCGACCTCATCGCGGCCTTTGTCGCCGACCACGCCGACCTGTCCCCTACCTGGCAGAACGTGGCCGCAGCGTTGCACACCGGCCACGTCGACTCCCGCATTGTCTCCTATCCCACTGCGATCAACTGGGCCGACAACGAGGGGATCTGTGGCGGCGAGAAACAGCATCAGGCATTCAAGTGGTTCCAGCAGACCATCGGCGAGGGCTTGAAAGACGGCACGGGAGGGCGGCCGTTCGTCCCATTGCCGCCGGTCTCGGACATTGCTCCGGTATTGCCGGTGCATTGCAAGGAGCGCACATGACGGTCTACCTCGATATCGGCGCGAAACGCATTCAGGCGTATCTGGCCCGCACCTCCCGTTTGCGGGGAAGACGAGGTGCATCCGCGCTGCTCGAATACGAAATGCTACGCGATTGGACCAAAGGCGCATGGTCAGGGCACGCGCAGATCAATGAGGAAGGTAAGCAGACCGACGGAGTGCTCTCACTGAGCTTCACGAATCCGGATGTCGATGACCGCACGGTCGACGACGTGGTGACCGAGACGTCGACACTGCTGCAACGGCTGGCGCCGGGAGCCGAATGGGACGTGTTGGTGCGCCAGGCGGACAGCTACCGGCAGGCACAGCATGACGATGCCGTCGCCCAGCGCGCCGGGCAGGATCTGTTGCCCAATGGTGGCCTGCGGTACCGGCCGCTGCCGGTGGCACCCAACGAAGTGCCGGTCGTACGATCCTGCGAGACCTGCGGTCTGGACTCAGCAGTACTAGCGGTGCGCACTGAGTACCTGGAACCAGATGAAGCGGACGGTGACAAAAAGGTCTCGTTGTGTGCCGACTGCTCACGCCGTTTCCTAGAAGGCGGGCACCGAACCGACGCACGCAACTGGGACGAAGCCCGTCGCCGCTGGCAGCAGAAGATCGCGCCGGGCGGACTCGACGCTGAGCGGAAACTGCGTGTGGGTGTGGAACAGCTCAAGGGCCTGAGCGCCAGCACATTACGAGTGGCCCGGGATTTCAGTGACCTCGCGGCGCTCGGTTCAGGCGATGCGAACCACTTGTGCACCGTCTTCGCCGACGGCAACCGGTTCGGTGATCTTTTCAAAGCGTTGAAAGACTCCAAGGTCAGCTTGCGGAATCTCTCGGGTGATCTCACCAAGGCGGTCCGGGGTGCGCTGATCACCGCCACTGCTGCGGTAACCAGGGAGAAAGACACCTGCCTGCCGGTTGTGCCACATCTCGTCGGCGGTGACGACCTGCTCGCATCGGTCACCGCTGAGCGGGCGTGGGACTTCGTCGTGGCGTTCCTCGACGACTACCACCAGCGGACAAACGTACTGGCTACCGACTACCAGGAGCGCGCAGGCGTCCTGGTCCCACCACCTACTGCGTCGGCCGGGCTGGTGTTCGCCCACGCCACGTACCCGTTCGCCGACTGCCTCGACCTGGCCGAGACCGCGCTACGGCGGGCGAAGTCGCGGCATAAGGCCCTTGAGCCTGCCGTGTGCTGGGTCGACGTCACCGAGGACGGGCCCGAACTGCCCTTGTCCCGAGCCGCGCCGAGCCTGGCCGAGCTGGCCAAACATCGCACCAATATCGACAATCTGGGTGACATCCCACCGTCCGGCCGGGCCCGGCTGGCCGAGGCCGCCCAGTACGACGACACCGAGGTGGCCGCGCAGGCGTACCGGCTCGGCCACATGGATCTCATTCGGCCGTTCCTCCAGCCGAAGGCGCCGATGCCGCTGGTCGACGCGCTGATTCTCGGGAGGTGGTGGCAGTGCCGTCAAACCGGCTGACCTTCGAGGTCACCTTCCACGGCCCGGTCCGCGTCGGCCGGGGCCGCGCCGGGGTCGGGGTGGACGACACCGTGGACCCCGACGTGATCGTGCCGGGCTCCGCGCTGAAAGGCCTTATGCGGGCCGAGGCGTCAATCCTGCTCGGCAGCCGCAAGGCCGATCTGGTCAACGAGGCGTTCGGCACGGCCAGGCAGGCCAGTCCATGGCACTGGAACGACATCCGCGCCAGCAGCGCCGATGACAAGATCAGATCCGGCACCCGCATCCGCGTCAACAGCACGGCAGGCACTGTCGTGGACGGAGGGCTGTTCTCTGCGGAGTACCGCTGGCCCCGAACCGCCCAGTTCGACGTCCAGCGGTTCACCGCGCTCACTGACGCGGAAATCGAACGCCACGAGATGCTGCTGTGGGCTGCGGCATTGTCAGTGCATAGCATCGGCGCCGACCGCAATCGCGGTTACGGCTGGGTCGATATCACCCGGGTCGGCGCCGAGCCGGACGAAACATTCCTCACCGGGGTCGCCGACTTGATGGGGGTTCGATCGTGATTCGGGTCGAGGTATGCGCCGAGCAGCCACTGCACCTGGGTTCCCGCCTGGACGCGGGCTGGCTCACCGATACGCATCGCTTCGTGCCCGGTAGCGTGCTGCGTGGTGCGCTGGCGGCGTTATGGCTAGCTGAATACCGTGGTCCGAAACCCCAAACTATAAGGGATGAGGAATTCCAGCGGCTGTTCGAGGGTGGGGTGCGATTCGGGCCACTCTACTCGAGTGACGATGCGCTGCGGCCGTTGTCGGTATTCGGGTGCAAGTACGCCGACGATGAGGACTGCCGCAGGTTCACCCACGACGCCGCATTCCACAGCCCCGCGCCCGCCACCTGTCCAGCCTGCGATTCTCCAGCGGTGGCGAGCAAGGGTCACGTCGAGGGCGTCCGGGTCGTCGGGCACACCAGGGTTCAGCTCGATGAGCGCGAACGCGCCGTGGAGGGGCAGCTCTATACCCGCCGCGCGCTGCCCGCCGCGACCCGGCTCACCGGGCTCATCGACGGCGACCCCGGTGGCGAGCTGGCCTGGTTGATGCAGACCGAGCGGCGGGTCCGATTCGGCGGGCGGCGCTCCACGTCCGGCCTGGCCACGCTGTCGGCCAGCGCCGAGGCCACCCCGGCAGCGTTCACCGGTTTCGTACCCGACCGGCAACGGCTGGTCGTCCGGCTGCTGGCACCGGGAATCTTCGTCGACAAGTACGGCCGCCCGTCCTGGCTGCCGGACCTGGCCGAGCTCTCAGCCATTCTCGGCGTACCGGTCGATGTCGACGCGGCGTTCGCCCGCCCCACCGTCGTCTCCGGCTGGCATGCCGTGAGCAACCTGCCGAAGCCGCGCGACTTCGCCGTCGCCGCCGGGTCGGTGTTCGTACTGCGATTCGGCGCCGGCCTGCCCGACCATGCCGGGCTGACGCGGCTCTGGCACGCCGGGCTCGGACTACGCCGCGCCGAGGGCAACGGCTGGATCACCCTGCAACGCTGGCACGCGCCGCCCCTGCCGAGCGCGGCACCGCAATCCTCGCCGGATGAGTTGCAGGGACTGTTCCTGCAGATAATCGGCTACGGCATCGGCCCCACCATCGTCGACGACCTGCGGGGCTGGGCGCAGCAACGACACGTCGGCGCCGCCCTGGGCAGCGACCCCGGCGCGGGCATCCTGGCCAAGCAGCGCTACGCGTTGCTCTCGCCGGAAGCCCTCGACGTCGTCCGGCTCGCGTTCGCCTTGCCGGCCGACGACGCTGATCAGCTGGTTCATCGCATCACCGCCTGGACCCGGGTCCACACCTCGGACAGGGGGCGCAGCGCATGACCATCATCGGGCTCGTCCGCATCGACCTCGTGCTCCGCTCCGCAGGCGGGGTGACGGCCCCGGAACTCGGCGGCGCGGTCGACCTACCGCTGAGCCGCCGTCGCGACCTCTCCCGGTCGGACGACACGGCCGACGGCGAGGTGTGGGTACCGCCGACGTCGCTGGCCGGCTCGCTGCGCGCACACGTCGGCGACCAGGCCGAACGGTGGTTCGGCTCGGAGCCACCGGAGTCCGGCCGGGCGGGTCGCGGGCAGCAGCTGGAGCCGTCGCGGGTGCGGTTCCTCGGCTCGCAGACCACCTTGCCGAGCAGCCCGGCGGTGCGGCGCTCCACCGCGGTCGATCCCCGTCGCGGGTCGGCCATCGCGTCGACCCTACGGTCCCGCGAAGTGGCACCCAAAGGCACCACCGTGTCGTTGTTCCTGCGCCTGGATCAGCAACCCGGCACCGATGATCTCGACGAGTTCGCCCGCATCGTGGCGACCTGGCGGCCGGTCATCGGTCGGGGCCGGTCCACCGGTCACGGGCGGGCAGAAGTCACCCGAGTCGCCTGGCGCAGGCTCGATCTGCGCACCGCAGCCGGGCTGCGTCTGTGGCTAACCGCTGGCCGCGACGGGCTCTTCCCCGCTACGGCCGGCTGGGATCGGCTCCACACGCCCCGCCCATTGAGCGACCCCGAAGCGGAGCTGGATCTGCGGTTCACCATCGTCGGCGCGCTGCACCTCGGCGCGGGCACGGAGACATCCGACGAGGGCCGCACCATCAACCAGATCGAACGGGAAGCCGATAAGCCCCTGCTCCCCGGCACCGCCTGGAAGGGCCTGCTGCGTTCCCGCTGCGGCTACATCCTGCGTTCCTGTGGTCACACGGCCTGCCTCGCACCCGCAGGACCCAGCTGTAGTAGCTGCCTGCTCTGCGATCTGTTCGGCTGGACCGGCTCCGGTGGACAAGGGGGCGCCGCGATCGGCCACATCGGGCGGCTGATCACCCACGACAGCGTCATCGACGGCGCCGTGACGCGCCGCCACCATGTCGGCATCGACCGGTTCACCGGGGGCGCCCGCCGTGCGCTGCTGTTCTCCGAGGAGGTGGTGGCCGAGGGCACTGTCTCCTTGCGGGTGGGCGTCAGGGACCCAGGCAACGGTGCCGCATCGGCTCGGCTCTCACCGGCCGAACGTGGCCTGCTGCTGCATGCGGTGCGTGACCTGCACGACGGCCTGATCGGTGTGGGGCGTGCCACCACACGTGGCTACGGTTCACTGCGACTCGCCGAGGACAGCGCCGTGGTGCTCGATGAACTCGCCGCGTCACATCCCACCGGGTCTGCGGTGCTGGCCCTGCTACGAGGGGAAAACGCATGACCGAACCCAACGTGACTGGTCAGCTCACCAGGAAGGGCTGGACCGACTGGGCCGGGGTGCTCAATGTGCTTGGCGAGGACCAATGCCTCTGGATCGACCTGGGCGGGCTCCATCACGGGCCCGCTCCGACGCAGCTCCCGGTGGGAGCCACCCACCTGTGGTCATGGCGCCCGAACCGGTGGGCACGGGTGCGCTTCGACGGTGACCGCGCCCTGGCGACCGTACTGACCACAGGCGGCAACCCGCAGGGTGAAGCCGTCACCGTACGTACCTCGGACGGTCTGCCGTGGGGACAATACTCACGCGCTGCCGAGTGGCAGCACAAAGTCACCCTCATAGTGACTGAAGACAACGCCCCCATCACCTTCGCCGAAGTGCACCCCACTCCCGACGCACCGTCCTGACGCGGAGTTCACGACCACAAGGGGTGACACTGTGCGCTGGCGGACCATGTCGGGCAACAACTCGCCCTCCACGACGTTGCGCGCGCGGGCCATCAAGATCCTCGCCGGTCGGCGTGGTCTGGCAGATGTCGCCGTGGCTGTGCTGGTACCTGCGTCGGCCGCCGTCTTCGGGCTGGTGCTGGAGGATGCGTTCCCCGTCAACGGCAATCCACGGACCATCTCCCCCGTCCGATGGACCATCATGATCATCTTTATTATTCTGCTTGTGTTATTCGTAGCCTACCGACGCTGGGTCTACCGCGGTACCGGCACGTTGTTCTCCTTGATTTTCCTTGACGAGAGCATGTCCGACTATCACGAGAAAGCGCGAGCCGAAGCCGCGCGATGGCATATGGCGGAACGGTTGATCGGCCGCCGAGTAGACATACTAGGGCGGGAAAGGGATGGTGTGGTCGACGTCGTACAGCCGTGCCAGGATCTGTCCCTCACGGTGGAGGATGCGCTCAATCAGGACCGTGAGGACACCGGCTACACGGTCGCGCCGAACCTGCTGTGGCCAGCCGCGCTAGCCGTCGGCGCAGCGCTGACCCGCACCGAAAAGATGCGTTTCCTCGACTACGACAAAGAGACGACAGAGTTCCGCCTGCAAGACAAGGCCGCCGAGCGAGTCGCGGTGCGGACCGACCCCGATCTCGTCATCGCCGAGCCGACCGGCGATCGCCGGGGAGTTCTGCTGGCTTGCACCCCACAAGCAACTTTCAACATCGATCAGCGGTGCGCCGAGTTCGGCATTTCCGAATTCGTGCGGCTCGGGCCACACTCGCAGATCCAAGGACGCCGACTGTCCGGCCCCGAGATGTGTCGACTGGCCGATGATCTGGCTGGGGACCTCGCGGATATCAAATACACCACTCGCGGCCGGGAACTCGTAGTGATCGCGTTCATGCCCAAGACAGTCTCCCTCCTGACCGGCTGGTATCTCGCCCGCTACGTCTCCCACCAGGAAGCGCGCTTCTTCGCCGGTACCCACCTCATGCATTACGTGCGATCCGAGGACCGCTTCGTGGCGATGCGGGTGCACCCGTCACAACCCACCGCTTTCCCCAGGCCAAGCAAGGGGTAGCACGCCCCAATACCTCGCCGCCGCCGAAGCCGCCGACCGGCTGGAGGGCACCCTCGACGCGCTCGACCAGAACCCCTCCCTGGAGCAGATCCTCGGCCTGGAGGGCAGCTCCGCCCGGGACTACTTCCAGGCGGTCCGGGGGCTGATCGGCCCGGAATGGGGCTTCGAGGCACGGCAGCGCCGCCCGCCGCCCGATCCCGTCAACGCCATGCTCTCCTACGGCTACACCCTGCTGGTCCACGAAGCGATCGCGGCACTGGAGACCGCCGGTCTCGACCCGATGGTGGGGTTCCTGCACCAGCATCGTTGGGGCCGTCCCGCGCTCGCCCTGGACCTGATGGAGGAGTTCCGCCCGATCACCGTCGACGTCGCGGTCTGGCGTTGCATCAGCACCCGGGTGGTGCGCCCCGAGCAGTTCCACGACGAGCCGGGCCAGGGCAGCCGGATGGGCGACGATGCCAAGCACGCCTTCCTCGCCGCCTACGAGCGGCGGATGTTGACCCTGACCACCCACCCCGGCGCCGGTCGGCGGGTCTCGTTCCGGGTCACGCTGTCCCTGCAGGCCAAGGCCCTCGCCCGAACCCTGCTCGACCCGGCCCAGCCCTACCGCGCACTGCGCTGGAAATAAGTGAGGTGCCCGTGTTCATGGTGGTGGTGGCCTACGACATCGTCGACGACGCCCGCCGCGAGGACGTCGCCTCGCTCCTATCCGGCTACGGCCCCCGGGTACAGCTCTCGGTGTTCGAGTGCCAGGTCCGCTCCCAGACCGAGCTACAGTCCCTCCGGGCAGACCTCCGGGCGCTGATCGACCCGCTGGAAGACCAGATCCGGATCTACCCCACCACCAGCGAGACCTTCTCCCAGCGCTACATCATCGGAGCCCGCACCGTCGAGGAACGCAGCGACTACTGGATCGTCCGATGACCCCACCCAACCCGCCACACGCAGTGACCTGGCAACCACACCACCCGTACAGCGTCACCACATCACAGCTCAAAACGCCCCGGTCCTCGCAAAGCCTGTTCCCGCAGCTCAACACCCCTCTCGCCCACGCTCCCAACCCGCCAAGATCACCACAGCCTTGCTGCACCGAGGTGCTCGCAAACCGCCCCATCCCCGCTGGTCAGACCCCCCCAAGTTTCGACTACTGTCACTACGCATAGCCCGCCTCGGAGGGCATAGGAGCTGTCGCCGCGCGCCGGGACCAGATCGAACAAGTGATCGCGAACGCCACTATGTACCGCCGCCACCAGCGCCACCCCGACCGTGTGCTGTTCACCGACCGCACCGACGGCGGCACATGCGTGGCCCTCGTCGCCCGCTACGACAGCGCCCGCCATCTCATCCGGCCGATCACCGCCTGAGAGGAGTCATGACCGAGCCCGGTCCCGGCGCAACCGACGCCGAACTGGCCGACCCCTACGACCGACACCGCGACCCGACCGACTGGAGCGAGCCCCAGCCCGTGCAGCGACCTGAGCGACTGGATGTAACCATCGTGGTGCGCTTCACCCCGGCCGAGATCGCCACCATCCGAGCCCGAGCCGACGCCGCTGACCTCAAACCCACCGCCTACATCCGCCGCTGCGCTCTGGCCAACGAACAGCCCCCGATCCGACCGAGGACAGCTCTCGCGCACGGTAGCCGCCCTGGCCCGCGACCTCGAAGACCTCCGACGCGCAGCCGGCTAACGAGCTGTCCCACCGTGAGCGTGCGCCACGGAGGGTGTGGTGTGGGCGTTTTGCCGCCTACCTGGGTTTCACGGGGCTTACGGTTCGCGATAGCCGGCACAGCGCCATCCGGGCGTCCCGACCTCGGTACCCTCACCCAAGGCGTCCACGCCCCGTAGGAGGTGTCGCCCGTGCCTGACATGCCGACCGGTGCGCTCGTCCGGCTGTATCGCATCAAGCGACGGATGGGCACCACTTCCCTGGCCACCCATGCCGGTATCACCGTCCGCTACCTGGAGATGATCGAGGCGGACGGCAAGACACCCTCGGTGCCGGTGCTGCGCAGGCTGGCCAAGGTGTTGGGCGTGCGTACCTCAGCCCTGCTGGGCGAGGCGCCGAGCGAGAATCACGAGGGGCCGATCAACCCCCGGCTGGCGGAGGTGGAGCGGGCGCTGTGCACCTACCGCTCGCTCGCGCTGGCCGATCCCACCCAGCCACCCACCTTGGATGAGCTGGGTGCGCGGATCACCGCCGCGGCGCAAGCCTGGTTCACCTCACCGACGAAGTACAGCGATGCCCTGCGGGTGCTGCCCGATCTGATCGTCCACAGTGAACGGGCCGTGTATGAGCACGACCGGTCGGTGCAAGCCTGCCGCCAGGTCTCCGAGCTTTATCAACTGACCCGGGAAGTGTTGAAGCACGTCGGGCGGCTTGATCTGTGTGGCGTGGTGTCCGATCGGGCACTGCGCTACGCCGAGGAAACCGAGGATCCGCTCCTGATCGGGGCCGCGACCTGGATTCTGGCGCACACGATGCTCTCCGGTGACATGCCGGCCGGATCGCTGGAGGTCGCCTTGAAGGGTTGCGAGGCCCTGGAGCCGTTGCTGCCGGAGGGCGAGCCTGAGCACTTCTCGGTTTACGGCGGATTGCTGTTGGTGGGGGCGATCGCGTCGTTGCGCAGTGGTGATCCGTGGCGGGCGCGGGAGCTGCTGCGGGAACCGGCTCATCAAGCGGCTCTGCGGGTGGGTGATGGGCACAACTATCACAACACCGTGTTCGGGCCGACGAACGTGGCTATTCATATGGTCGGTGTGGAGCTGGAGCAGGGCGAGATCGGTGAGGCATTGCGGCTGGCCGACGATGTGGATATTTCCCGGATTCCCTCATTGGCACGTAAGACCCGGCATCTGCAGGAGGTCGCTCAGTGTTATGAGTGCCGGAAAAATGACGCGGCGGTCTTTGTGCATTTGAAGATGGTGGAACGGGTGTGCCCGCAAGAGTTCCAGCACAACCAGGTTGTCCGCGGCATGGCGACCACTCTGGTGAAGCGGGCCAAGCCGTCGTATGCCGGTGAGGTGCGGGAGTTCGCCGGACGGATCGGCCTGCTGGACTGACCGGCCACATCATCATTTCCATTGAGGAAACCGGCGTGATCGCCATGTGCCGGTAGGCGAGCCGATACCGTGTCTGTGCGGCGCTATCCATCCACGGGGTACTGACGGTGACATGGAATGGCTCTGGAATCTCTGCGAGCAGTGTTGGGAGGAGACTTGTCGGATTGCGGGAACGAGAAGGCCGGGGGTGATATGTGGGCAACTGCGCGGGTCAGGCCACGACGAAGCACGCCAATCGCCAGCACCCGGCAACCCGACGATTCTCGTCGCAGATCTCCAGCTCAGGGCTGGCCGCCGAGCAGATCCAGCGGCCACGGCAGGACCGGGTAGTACTACAGCCGAACTCTCCCGGCGAGCGACCGCCGAGGACACGCACAACACCCCTCTCCGGGTCGCCGCACTCCAGGGCAACGGCACCACCACGGCGATCATGGGGTGGGTTAGCGGTGTTCCGAGACGGTGTGGGCGGATCGTGGATGCTGGTGGGTGCTCTGAG
>JBOHHE010000435.1:0-16404 GCA_050700355.1 Pseudonocardiaceae bacterium | reverse complement strand
GGAGTGCGGCGACCCGGAGAGGGTGTTGTGTGTGTCCTCGGCGGTCGCTCGCTGGGAGAGTGCGGCTGTGGTACTAACACCACCGCTGACCACAGGCTGTACTGACCGCTCATTCCGGAGCAGTCTCAGATACCCGCTATGGCAGCGACGGCCAGGCCGAGAACGAGCAGTGGGCCGGCGACTCGCAGGTGCACGAATGCCAGTGCGGCGAACCACAGTGGCCACACCGGCACCGGGCGCGGCGGCTGCTCCGGCCGGGGCCGGCGGAACCACCGCCATATCGTGCCCAGCCGGTAAAGCCCGCCGAGAGCGAGCAGCGCAGGCCAGGGCAACGCGTCGAGAAGCACACAGACCACGACGAGCAGAGAGAAACCGGCCATCATGGCTAGCGTCGCGACCCGAGCCCGTCGCTCCCCCAGCAGCACCGGCAACGTACGGATCCCCAGCGGCTCGTCATAGGGGATCTTGTCGATGTGCTTGCCCATCAGCACCGACGTACACAGCAGTGCGTAGGGCAACGACGCGAGCAGCACCTGCCAAGAAATCGAACCCACGGCCGCGTAGTACGTGCCACCGACCATCAGTGGCCCCCACACGAGCAGGACGTCCAGCTCACCCAAACCATGCTTCTTCAGCCGCAGCGGCGGTGCGGTGTAAGCCACCGACAGCACGAACCCAACCAGCGCGAACACCACGACGGGCCAGCCCCGGGCCAGTGCAAGCACGACGAGGATCACCAGGTCCGCGGCGTTGACCACCAGCACCGCCACGACCAGCGCCCGATGGGTGACCAGCCCGGACAGGATCGGATGCGGTGCGTAGAGCGCTCGCGGATAGTTCGCGGTATCCGAACCCGTGCGGGTGTCGTAAAGGTCGTTCATCAGGTTGTTGGCTACGTGCGCCAGCACAATCCCGACGACGGCCAGAACAAGCCAGCGCCAATCGACCCCGGGCGCGCGGGCGGCGAGCAATCCGGCCACCAACCCGGCGACCAGCGTCATCGGCAACACGGCGGCCCGGGTGACCACGATCCAGCGGGTCACCGAGTCGATCGGGCCGTCGGGCGGATTGGTGGTGCGCAGGGCGTAATACCAGGCGCTCACCCGGGAGCGCGCCGCAGCATCGGTCACCCTATCGAGCCTGGCACAGCTCTGGGTCGAGGTCGCGGAACGCTCGGCTATGCGTTGTGCTGATCTGAAGACGCAGCGAGAGCGCCTGCGGGAGGCTCCCAGTCCAGGAGCTCTTGCTGGGCGCGCCAGAACTCCTGGCAGGCCTCATGAAGATCATTCTGCGCAGCTTCGAGGGCGTCGGCAGGGGCGGGCTTAGCCACCCAACGGCCTCGGACCGGCTCGACCACCGTTAACGCTTCCAGCGCGTGCGAGGTATTGCGTACCCGCTGATGCGCTCGATGAAGCCGCTGACGTTGCTCGGGCGAGAGTTCCTCGGGCTTACGTCTCGGCGCCACGTCGCACCCTCCGCGCTGTCGGTCACCTTGTTGGTGCTGGAACCGTAACCCACCCGCTGGGGTGACCGGTCAGGGAGCGGCAGCGCAGGTTGGGTTGAGTCCGAGCGCCGCTGTCTCACAGCAACTTTGTGTGCTGCCGTGTCGGCTATGATCTCCGGCAACAGGTCGGGGTGGCCAGGCGTCGAGGAGTTCCTCGGTCGCGGTACGGAGCGGTTGTACCGGTCGGGGGACTGGTTGATGGCGTAGGGGGATCCCGCAGAAGGGGTGCTTCTGGTCAAACAGGGCTTGGTCGCACTCAGCGTGCATCCCGGTCGCTTCATGACCTTCCGTGGACCGCACTCGCTGATCGGCGAGTACAGCGTGCTCAATGATTGCCCGCGCCCTACCACCGCCCAGGCCGTCAATGGGTACTTGGTGCCCGAGCTGGTCGTCGTCGAGTATTACGGATTGCGCAGGTGCTCATCGACCACGTACAGATCTATGGCCGGATCATGGGTGGTGGGTAGGTAGTTGAGAAGTTCCACCCAAAGCGACATATCTGTCGTTTTCGGACCTCGCGATCCGGGCATCATGGTGTTGCTGATCAACCGACTCGATCACTCGGACTCGCGTCGGGAAACCCGACCGGAGGGAGCCGCCGATGACCCGCACGACGCCTCACGTGTCGGGCGACGGCAACATCGGTCCGGATCAGCTCCTCCCGCTGACCTACACCTGGTGGAAACGGTTGTGCGATGTATGCCGCGGCCGGCGTGACGGCAGGAAGGGACTACCGCAGATTCCGGCGAACTACGCTGAGCAACCGCCGACCATTGAGCAGCTGACGACTCCGTACATGCTCACTCTGCAGCAACGGTACATAGACCAGGCCGAAGTCGAAGGGTACCGGACAGAAACCATGCTGGCTCCGCTGCGGGAGCAGGTGGCGGAGGCGGTGAGCCGAATCCAGAGGTTCGAGGCTGAGGTTGCCGCTGCTGAGCAGGCCGTGAAAGCGTGCCCGGAGAAGCTGCCGGTGGAGGCGCTGGCCACGCCAACCCTCGGAGACACGCTGTCGGGCGTCACCGAGGAACAGATCATCGCTCGAGCGAGAGCTGCGCACGCCCACCGGCTCGGCCAGCATCGGGCCTACACCCGATTGCGGATCAGTACCTACTCAGTGGCGGTCCTCGACAAGCACCCGCGTCAAGATCTGCTTCAGCAACTGTCCTCCCGGCTTGATGAGATCTCCCTTGACGTGCCGGAGATACCGATCCGGCCTGCTCTGGATGAGGCCCCGGATCCGCCGCAGGTCAAGCCGGGTACGCACCGTGAGCTACTCAATGGGTCGCGACAGGCTCGGCCACGGACGCCGCAACGACGCCGCTCGCGCCGGGAAAGGGGAAACTGACGTGGGGGTTCCTGATTGGCTGAAGTGGGGCCGTCGCAGGCCGGCCACACCGCCCCAGCCCTTCTCAGTTCGTGGTCCCGAGCCACTGGCAACCGGCCCATCACAGCGGCTCAAGGCCGCCGAGGCCAGGATCGACAGCGAGGTCGAGCGGCAGCCCACCCTGGACGCGGGAACCGCGGAGTTGCTGGACGCGCAGATCGATTCGTGGAAAGCGGACTGGCTGGTCGACGTCGGACGTGAACACCTGGGCTACCTGGACGACCTGACCGAGCGACTATCCAGGGCTGAAGCGCAGGCCGATAAACTGCGCGAGGCGCACAAGAAGGCAGCCGCGAACGTAGCAGCCAGGGACCTGGAGTATCGCGCCGCACGCAAACGCCTCGGTGCGCCGGTGCTTCCCGATCCGGCCTCATCGCCGGCCACGCAAACAGGCGGCATATCGCCGCCCATGAACTACAATGAGGACCCAGGGCTAGCTCTCGGCGTCCCGTTTACCGAGCGCTTTGTCTGGGTGTTCGTCATCGGCGCTATCGGCGCTGATCTGGCGGCCTTCTACAGCGTGATCGCGCGCCTGTTCCGCAATGATCCGTTTCTGGTCGCCGTCGGCACGATCGGATTCACCGCTGCGGCGGTCGGCATCGCTCATGCGGTCGGTGTCGCGTTGAAGCGGCGGAAGATCCGGCACCCTCGGCACAGCAACGGATTGTTGCGGGCCGGTCAGGTGACGTGGCTCGGGCTGGGACTTGTCGCGTTCTTCGCTCGGTTGTATGTCGAGCCCGCCGTCGCCACACAGCCTGAGCGCCCGCTCCTGCTGGCGGCGACGTTCGCGGCGCTTTACCTCGTCAGCGGTGTACTGGCAATGGCGGCGGCGTACAACACCTACAACCCGGACGCATGGGCAGTCCGTCGTGCCGCACGTGAGCTCAGGGAGGCCACCGAGCTGGAGTCGGTCGCACACGCTGCCATGCTCGATTCTGGTCAGATTGTCCGACGCTTCACTGAAGAGCAGGCGCGAGCACCGGAACGGAAAACGGTCGAGCAGGGCAAAGCGGAGGCGGATTCCTACTGTGCCAAGAACTACGCTCGTATGACGATTTTGGCGCGCCTCGACGATCCGGGCGCGCCACTTGCGTTCATCCAATCCGCGCCACGTCCATGAGGTTCACGTCCATGCGGTTTGAGCACCGTGGGGGATCCTGTTTCCGACTCGTAACGATCTTGGTGGTTGCTGTGCTGACCGCGTGTGGATCTTCGGCGGCAGTTCCCGAGGTACCCACTCCCGAGCTGGAGTCCATCGGCGCGCCATCGGCCGGACCGTGCGGTGTTCCGACCGGCTCGATCGCGATCGCTGTCTCCGGGCGGGCCAACAGCCCGGCGCCGTCACTTCCGAACCAGGTGCTCCGTATTGTTGGTGCCGCCGTCCTGGCGTCACCGCCGGACGGCAGTGGGCCGGTGTTCACCGTTCACCGGATTCACGGTAGGCCGGACACGGTGTGGAAGAACAGCTTCTCCTCAACCGCTGATCCGGATAACAAGCCAGCAGTCAGCGAGGACCGGCAAATCTTCTTCGACTCGCTGTTTCAGGCCGTGCACTCGGTGCGATCCGAGGACGGGGAAGTCGATGTGCTGGCCGCCCTGAGCTCGTCCGGTCGAGCGGCGGGTCCCACTGGCACCGTGATGCTCATTGACTCCGCTCTGCAGACCGTCGATCCGCTGGATTTCACCCAGCCCGGCCTGCTCGATGCGGCAACTGGTGACGTGGTCGACTTCCTTCGGGCCAACAATCGGCTTCCCCAGCTGATGGGCCGCCGGGTGATCCTGGCCGGAATCGGCGACACCGCTGAACCGCAACCAGTACTCGACGATGGCCGACGGTTCCGCGTTGCCGAAATCTGGAAGGAAATCGCTGAAGCCGGTGGCGCAGCGTGCGTTGAGGTCATCGAAGAGACCCGGGACGGGGCGGCACCGACCGGCGTGCCCGAAGTGGACATCGTTCCGGTCCCGGCACCTCCGTCGTTCGATCCTCGAAGCCAAGGTGACCTTGTGCTCGACGAGAACACCGTCGGATTCGTCGGGGACCTCGACGTGCTTCGCGAGCCGGAAACAGCACGGAAGGTGCTGACACCGGTCGCCGAGTATCTGAAGGGCGACCCGTCGCGGCGAATACTGCTGACCGGGACCACCGCTTGCGCGCGCACTGCGGCGTTTCGGCATGAACTCTCGGAGAAACGGGCGCTGGCGGTCCGGAGAGTCCTGGTCGATGAGCTTGGCACCGGAAGTGACCAGATCGACGTCCGCGGGGTTGGTAGTAACTTTCCGGAGTATCAGCCGGACCGCGGGCCGAACGGGCAACTGCCGGGCCTGGCCGTGGCGAACCGTACGGTGCGGCTCACCGTGCTCAAGCCGGGTACGCCTGCGCCAGAAGCCCCACCGGCAGCATCGGACCGTTGCCGGACCAACTCGTAGTTCAGCGGCTGCGACACCGGGGCGGCGCTCCGCCCGCAGCGTTGGCTACGTATTCTCCGGTCGTGAACCCTCGTGAACTCCTGGTGCACGCCATCGATCCGGTAATAGCAGTGGTCGAGGGCGTCAAGCCCCATCAGTTGGGCTTACCCACTCCGTGTAGCGACTATGACGTCCGCGGCCTGATCAACCACTTCGCGGGCACGGCCGGCTGGCTGGAATCCATGGGCCGTCGGCTTCCACCAGACGCCGACGATCCGTTCGGCGCGAACAAGGACGTGACCACAGGGAACTGGCAGGGGTTGCTGGCCACGCGGATTCGCGCGGTGGCTGCCGCCTGGGACGAGCCATCGGCGTGGGAGGGTTCGATCGAGGACATCCAGATGCCGGCGGCCATGATCGGTGAAATGGCCCTGATCGAACTCCTGATGCACGGTTGGGACCTCGCGAGAGCGACCGGGCAGCAAGTGGACTACAGCAACGAAGCCGCATACGAGGCCTACCGGTTTGCCGAAGAGACCGCGGAGATGGGCAGGAAGATGGGCGCCTACGGCGCCGAGGTACCGGTACCGAATTCCGCCCCGGCGTTCGACCGGGCGCTCGGCTTGACCGGCCGCGACCCGAACTGGACGCCGTAAGGCCCGAGGCCGGCTCGCTCGTTTCTTCTCGCGGGGCACGCCGGTTACTTGCTTTCCCAGCAAACTCGACAGTGGGAAACTTCCCACCGCTCTCCACGCTGCGTTCGGTGGCTACTGTGGTGACGTTCCGTGGGGGGCTCTGCGAGCTACCTCGCCACAGACAATGGGGGAAGCTACCGAACGCAACGGAGCGTAGTGCCATGTTCCATAAATCAGATTCGACCTTCGCCGGCTGGGTCACCACCGCGACCGGCGATGCGCAGCCCTACCGCTATCAGTCCACGCTGGCCGAGAACGGGCTGCCGGACGTGCTGCGGGTACCGACCGGGACCGGCAAGACGCTGGCCGCCACCCTGCCATGGCTCTACCGTCGTATGGCACATCCGGACCCGGAGGTGCGGCGGACGACCCCGCGCTGGCTGGTGATCGTGTTGCCGCAACGCGCGTTGGTGGAGCAGACCGTCACCGTGATCGAGGGCTGGCTGGGTGAACTCCAACTCGACATGCCGGTGCACGTGCTGATGGGTGGCGAGGAGCGGGGTGATGGCGACTGGAAGATGCACCCGGAGCGGGAGCGGATCTTCGTCGGCACGCTGGATATGGTGCTGTCTCGGCTGCTCATGCGGGGGTTCGCCGAGTTCCGCAGCGCCTGGCCGATGAGCTTCGGCCTGCTCAACGCCGGGGTGCAGTTCGTGTTCGACGAGGTGCAGCTGATGGGGCCGGGGCTGCCGACGTCCCTCCAGTTGCAGGGTCTGCGGGAGGTGATGGGCACGGCCCTGGAGTGCCGGGCAATGTGGATGTCGGCGACCCTGAACCCAGCGGAGCTGCGCACCGCGGACTTCCCCCGCAACCGTGAGCTGTCCGTCGTGGAGCTCGACGAGCAGGACCGGGCGGGGCCGTTACGAACCCGCCTCACCGCGACCCGCACGGTACAGCGGCTCGCCCTGAGTGAGGTCGACGCCGACCGGTACCCACGCGCGTTGGCCGAGCGGATCGCTGCTCATCATCGGCCCGGCACCCGGACGCTCGTGGTGCTCAACACCGTGCAGCGCGCGACGGCTGTCTTCGACGAGCTGGTCAAGCTAGGGCCGCCGGCGGAGTTGGTGCTGCTGCACTCCCGCTTCCGCCCCGATGACCGTAAAGAGCAGACCCAGCAGGCACAAAAACCACCGGGGGGCACCGGGAGCGTCGTAGTGGCCACTCAGGTGCTGGAGGCCGGGATCGACCTCACCTCTGACTCGCTGATCACCGAGGTGGCGCCGTGGTCGTCGATCGTGCAACGGGCCGGGCGCTGCAACCGCGATGGCCTGGCGAACGACGCGAGACTGCTCTGGAGCGTGCCACCAGCAGCCCTGCCCTACGAGAGCGCAGAGCTCGACCACACCGCGAGCGTGCTGGCCCGGCTCGAAGGGCGGCCGGTGACCAGTGAGGAGCTAGCGAACGCGGCCACCGAACTGCTCCGGCCGATGTATCCCGTGCTGCGCCGTCGTGACCTGATCGGACTGTTCGATACCACACCCGATCCCTCCGGCAACGACGTCGATGTCAGTCCGTTCATCCGGTACGGCGTCGACCGCAATGTCTTCGTGGTGTGGCGCAAGCTACCGGCCGAGCAGATGGATGGCCGCGCACCGGGCCGTAAGGAACTGTGTTCCGCCCCGATCAGCGACATCAGAGACATGATCAACGCAGATCGCACGAGAGCGCGGGTGTTCGACCAGCGCTCGGGCCGGTGGGAGCCCGCGCGTCCGGAGGACGTCCGCCCGACGGCGGTGATCGTGCTCGACGCCGCGCGCGGTGGCTACCTGCCCGACCGAGGCTTCACGCCGAGCAGTACCACCCCGGTCGAGCCGGTCGACCCACCCGAGCAAGTACCCGACGCGATCGACACCGACCCGCAGTCCGTGCTGCCGAACGGGCGATGGGTGCCACTGCCCGAGCACCTCGCCGACGTGGAACGGGAATGCCGGACCCTGCTGGATGCCCTACGCCCGGACCTGACCCCTGCTCAACGCGAGGCCATTGCGCTCGCCGGCCGCTACCACGACATCGGCAAGGCACACCCGACGTTCGTGGCGTCGCTGAAACAAGCCGACAGCTCCGCCCCGGACAATGGCGGGCCGTGGGCGAAGTCTCCCGGCCGGGCCCCCCTACGGCACAATCCCCCGCACTTCCGCCACGAGTTGGTCAGCGCCCTACTGCTAATCGACGACAGCACCGGCCTGCTCGAGGGGGTGGCCGAACCTGATCTGGTCACCTACCTGGTCCTGGCGCACCACGGCAAGGTGCGACTAACCATCCGAGCCCGCCCCGATGAGCCACCGGGCACGGTCCTCGGCGTCGTCGACGGATCATCCACAGTAGACACCATGCTGCCGGTAGTCGGCCTGCTGACCGCCCGGCCGATCTCCCTGCACGCCACCCAGCTCAGCCAAGGGGCACCCGTGAGTGGCGATGTGAGCTATAGCAACGATCGCCACTCACGAGCGTCGCCGTCGCTGACCAGCCGGACGCTGCGGTTACGCGACCGCGACGATCTCGGCCCCTTCCGGCTGGCATTCTGCGAAGCGGTGGTGCGCAGCGCCGACTGGCGAGCCAGCGCCAGCTACGAGACAACCCCGCCATGACCAGGCATTCCCGCCCCGACAGCCACCAGACGGTCATGGTGAAAAATCGAGGTTAGGATTCGGGATTCCTCCGGCTTCGGGCTCGCTTCGTCGTCCCGGCTGGTGGCTGGGCAATGGTCGCCCTCGGGCCAACCATTTCTGCTAACCTACCGGCCAGATCCACCATTGCGGCACTACGTTCTTTGGCGTCAGGAATCATTGAAGTGACAGCGATGGCATTGAGCACATTAGAATCAGCTCGCTCTCGCTCAGCGATTTCCTTGCTGCGCTCTCTTGTGCTTCGAGCTGCCCGGTTAAAACCTATACTTGCCGCTCCACTGACGACTCCGACAGATTCGGCGATGACTCCGAACGTCATAAGGTTCGACGCTATGAGCACGAAGCCTGCAATGACAATCAAGAAACTTAATATACCGGTGACAACGAAACAAGCGAATACAACATCTTCACGAGTGCGCAATGCATCAATCTGGTTCTGATTATCAGCAGACGAGGCTTCGATGCGACGCTGAAAATTCTGGAGGAATAACTCGGTTACCCTTTCCGCAGGTGGCACATGATCTGGCTGCTTCCCCACATCGCCTGGCGCAGCCTCACCCACTTGTTGCGTCGAAGGCGCCTTCAGGCTATTCGCCGGGGAATCATCTACCTGCGGAAGCGAGCGCCGTGTGTCGACATCCGTGGACGCCGAGTCATCGTTGCCAGCGTTCCCCCCTCGGAGTCTACTCATTCTGAGCGCGCCTACTAAAACTTCTCGCCAGGCAAATCAGAACCAGGTCCATCGGCCTGCAACTCGGCGACATGTGGCCGAGAAATTCGAGGCTGAGAGTCCTCCGTGTCATCACCCGAGAACTTTATCTCCACATCTCGCAGGTGAGCGCCAGTAAGGTCAACCTCCCCGAGCAGAGCACCCGAGAAGTTTGTGCTAATCGCGTACACACCACGCATTTTTGCAGACCTTATTAGGGCACCAGTCAGATTTGTCGAGACCAATGACGCTTTAGTCAAGTCCGTATCATCAAGTACGGCGTCAGTTAGGTTAGCCCCGTCCAGCCGACTTCCAACGAGACTTGTCGATCGCAACGATACCTGAGCGAGATTACTGAAAGATAGATCGCTTCCATTCAGCACCGCGCCAGAGAGATCGGCGCGAGCGAGGTTCAAGTTCGAAAGATCCGCAGAAGCGAGCTGCGCCCCCCGCAAGTCTATCCGTATCCGCAGCGCTTGAGAATTCAGCTTGCTTAGCGACCTCAGGGCGAGCTCGATATCTGAATTTGACGCTTCTCTCGATAATTCTTGCCAATCCTCATTTTGATCTTGCCGAGAGCTACGTTCTCGCACAAATGCAGACAGTATGTTAACGACAGCCTTTCGGCTACCCGAGCCACTCCTGGCCAGTGATTCGAGAGCGTATATTCCCGCGATACGCTTGACAACGTCCGCGGCGGTCAAAGACTCGGCAGCCTTCACTATATCCGCCGAAGCACCAACAGTTAATGCCATCTCCTGCCGCAGTTCGGATTCGTCGTTCCTACGAGAAGCAAAGTAGAACCCCAGAATTGTACTCAAAATCATAATTGTTGGAAGTGAGACTGCGATTATTGGCGGCGGCGTAGTGTCGTCAGCAGTGGAGTAGACTAAAATAAGTGAACTTACAACAATTGGAAGTGTTATAATCAAGGGAACCAGAGATAGCCTAATGTACCAAGAACGTTCGTATGAGCGCAGTACCGCGTTTCGCCTCGGTGTCTTCACCTTAGCGCCTCTGGGCTCCACAGTACATCCGTTCCGCAATTCGTCAAAGTGAGAATATTGTAGCATGGAACCAGGACTCATATACCCATAAGCTCAGGCGATCGCGGCTAGCGTGTGTTCCACGCCGACCCCCGGCACCACCTCCTGGTGGAGCGCCGCCGCCGGTGTCCTCACTCGGTCCGGGTCGCGAGTGTTGCGCTCCCGGTAACCTCATCGCATAATGGATCAGCCAAGGCAGTAGCTGCGGAAGTGTGCCCGATTCCTCTCCGGCTGGTTTGGAACCGGGTTTCGCGTCTCCGGAGGTCGCTACCGGTACAAGATCGATCCTTGCTCGCCAGGCCCCTCCCGCCCCGGTGCAGCAGGCGGCAGCGTCGGCCATCCACAGCGTGGCACCAACATCCGCCAACATTCGGACCGAGCGTCGGTCTGCCGCTCGCGTGCGCTGACGTAGAGCACGCGGATGTTTTCCGGCTCGAACTGACTCAAGATCGGCGAAGCCCAACCGCTCCGTCCGACCACAGTGGATACACGTCGAGCGACTCGCCTGAATCTTTGCGCGCGCCACGCCGATTACCTCCTTTCCCGCAGGCTTGACGGCGCAAAGCTCCTTTGTCACTCTCCGCGCTGCGTTCGACGGCTGCTGTGTTGGCATTCTCTGGGTAGCTCTGGGAGCTATCTCACCACCCGGCAGATGGGGAGAAGTTACCGAGTGCAACGGAGCGTCGTGCCATGTTCCACAACCAAAGTCCAACTTTTGCCGACTGGATCGCCATCGCGACCGACGGTGCGCGGTCCTACCGCTATCAGTCCCAGCTTGCCGAGGTCTGGCTACGGTTGCGCACCGGGTGTGATCTGGAACTGGCCGACGGGGTCAGGTCCCGGCACGATTCGGTCCTGCCGGAGCTTGATGAGCCGACCTCGCGGATCGTCGAGCTGATCCCCAGGCTCGGGATACCTTCGGTGCTGGTGGGCCGCTGACTGTTGAGTGGTCGGGGAAGAAGGGCTGACATGCCGACGACGCTCGTGCTGCGCTTCCCGTGGGGGCGATATCACGCCACCCCGGGAAGCAGGCACGTCCATGAGGGTGCGGTGGATCTGCCGCCGTCGCCGTGGCGGTTGTTGCGCGCGCTTTATGCGGTGTGGCGCACCCGCACCCCGGAGCTCGACGAGGATCTGGTGCACGGGCTGCTGGCGAGGCTGGCCGTGCCACCGACGTTCCACGTCCCCCGGCGCGGCGTCGCACGCTCCCGGCACCCGGACATGGCCCATGACCCCGGCGCGGCCAGCGTAGATCGGACACTCGACGCGTTCGCCGCGTTCGAGTGCGGCGCGGAGCTGGGCGCGCGGTGGGCTTGCGAGCTGGACGAGAAGCAACGAGCCGCGCTGGAGCGGCTGGCCGGTTCGATCCCGTACTTCGGCCGGGCGGACAGCGTGTGTGAGGGTTTCGTACCCGCCGAGTGGGAGCCGGATTCCCACGACACGTGGGTGCCCCTGGACGTAGCCGACTCGGTAGACGAGAACGCGGTAGTGACGTCGGTACTGGCCCCGGAGCTGCCGTTGCGGCTCGACTCGCTGCTCCCCCGACCCGTCGACGTGCGCAAAGGCAACCTGCTCTTCCCCGTCGGGACACACCTGCTCGCCTACCAACACGCAGCGCAGGCACCCAAGCCGCCCCCGCCACCACGCGCCCAGTCAGCACAGCCCACCGTGGTGCGATTCAGCGTGCCGCAGCCCGAGCTGCCGCCGCAGACCGATTCGCTGATCTACACCGATCTGCTGCGCCAAGGCGCGCTCAGCAAACTCGGCCGACTGCCGGAGGAGCGCGTCCTGACCCAGCTCGGTGGCCGGACTGCTGACGGTGCGGCCATGGAGGGGCACGGGCACGCGCACTACCTGCCGCTGATCACCGACCGCAGGCTCGTCGGCCTGGCCGTCTGGGTACCCAACGGGTTGCCCGAGGACGAACTGAAGGCGCTCACGAGCGTCGACCGGCTCTACACCCCGGCGAACCCGGACTGGCGGCTCACCATCCGACGATCCACCACGTCTCGTACGGGAGGAGGAGGGTTGGTCGGAGGAGCCGATGCCGTTGCGCCGAGTGACCTGGTGCCGTTCCGCGCACCAGTGGATCTCCGTGACACCGGTCGCGCTCGACCGGTTCGTCCGCGCGCTGCACCATCCGACCCAACACGAGGTGTCGGACGAGCAGGTACGCGCGATTATCGCTCGGTCCTGTGTCCGCACCGGCCTGCCGGAGCCGGCGGAGGTGGTGATCTCTCCGGTAGGTCTGACGGCCGCGGTTCCACGGGCCACGAACGGGCGGTCGCAACGGGGTCGAGCGTTTCCCCGATTCGTGGCCGCCGGTAGCGGGGAGCTGAAGCAGACCGTCCATGTGGCGCTGACCTTCAGCGAGAAGGTGCGGGGGCCGGTGCTGCTCGGCGCCGGTCGCTACCTTGGCTACGGGTTGTTCCTGCCCGTCCGGGATCCGGAGAGTGGGCAATGACCGACTCGCTGACGGCAGACCATTTCACGGAATTCTTCCGCGAACTGCATGGGAAAGACGACTCCGATAAGCTGCTTGACCCGTTTCCGTGGCAGGGGCGATTGGTGAACCGTGTCGCGGAGACCGGCGTATGGCCCGAGCTGCTCGACCTGCCCACCGGTTCGGGAAAGACCGCCGCGCTGGATGCGGCCGTGTTCCTGCTCGCGCTGCGGGATGACCAGCCCCGTCGGGTGGTCTTCGTCGTCGACCGACGCATTGTGGTGCACCAGGCCGCCACCCGAGCGGAGCACATCGCCCAGCGGCTCCAGGAGGCACGTGGGGGTGTGCTGTTCGAGGTGGCGCAACGACTGCGCGCCCTGGCCGGTCTCGGACTCGACGAGCCGCCCTTGGAATACGCCGAACTGCGCGGGGGAATCGTCCGCGACAACGACTGGGCGCAGCGCCCCGATGTCCCCACAGTGATCGTATCCACTGTGGATCAGGTGGGTTCGCGGTTGCTGTTCCGCGGCTATGGTGTGAGCAATGGGATGCGGCCCGTGCACGCCGGGCTGCTCGGCAACGACGTGCTGTATCTCCTGGACGAGGTGCACCTGGCCCAGCCGTTCGCGGAAACATTGGACGCGATCCGCCGCCGTTGCCGCCTACCGAAAAGCGCGCGACTTCCGGATCGGTTTTCGGTGGTGGAGCTGTCCGCGACACCGAACAGCACCCCTGATGACGCTGATGACGTGCTGGCGCTCGGGCCGGATGACCGCGATCCCGCCGTGACGCCGGTACTGGCCCGGCGCTTGACTGCGTCGAAACCGGCGCGGGTGAAGCTGGTCAAGGTGTCCGGATCGGACCAGGCCAAGCACCGGGCAGAGCTGGCATCGGTGGCGGTGGTCGAGGCTCGGGCCCTGCTGGAGCGCCCCGGCGTGCGCACGGTTGGTGTGGTGGTCAATCGCGTCGCCACCGCTGCCCGGGTGCACCGCCTGCTCGACGAACAGGAGATCGACGCGGTGTTGCTCACCGGTCGCATGCGGCCGCTCGATCGGGACCGGCTGCTGGCGACATACCAGGATCGGTTGCGCACCGGCCGAAGCCGGGATGAGGACGCGACGCCGCTGGTCTTGATGGCGACGCAGGCGATCGAGGCGGGCGCCGACCTCGACCTCGACGGGCTGGTCACGGAGTGTGCCCCACTGGACGCCCTGGTCCAGCGGTTCGGCCGGGTGGACCGGGCCGGCGACCGCGCGGCGGGTGGTCACCCCGCTGCCTCGGTGATCCTGGCGACCTCGGCCGACGTCACTGCCGAGGATCCCGTCTACGGCGACCGGCTGCGGCTTACCTGGGAATGGCTGCAATACCGTCCGCTCGATTTCGGCATCGATGCTTTCACGATCAACGCGAAGACCCGGAAAGAGTTGAGCAGCCTGCCGTCTGAGGCGCCCTATCTCATGCCGAGCCACCTCGACCGGTGGGTACAGACCTCCGCCAAGCCCGATGCCGACCCTGACCCGGCTCACTGGTTGCATGGCGTGCAACCCGGCAGCCCGGAAGTCAACGTGGTCTGGCGTGCCGACGTACTGCCGGAGGCATTTCCCGGGCCGGATGCTCCGAAATCCGAGACCGACCGGCTGGTGTCCCTGGTCTCGCTATGCCCGCCCGGCAGCGGCGAAGCGATGTCGCTCCCCCTGCGGGCGGTGCGGGCGTGGCTGGCGGACGTCCAGAACAGCAACCGCACCGTTGTGTCGTTCTCGGACACCGTGCTGGACACCCCCAGCGACGCCGATGCCGCCGGCGCACCTGCCCGGGTTGCGCCCGTGTTGAACTGGAGCGGCGACGACAGCACCGTCGTGATCACCAGCAACGATATTCATGCCGGTTCGACCCTGGTTGTCCCAGCCACCTATGGGGGCATCCGGGCCGGTAACTGGGATTCCACCGCTCGCGAGGCCGTCAGCGATCTCGGCACGGTGGTGCAGGCCGGCCAGCGGGCTCGGGCGGTGCTGCGGCTGTATCCGGCGCTGGCAGTGGGCGATCTGGCAATCCCGCAGCCAGGGCCCGAATTGGATCAGGATGATCAGGATCGCAACGCAGTCATCGGTTGGCTCGATGAGTTGGCGGATCGGCTCAAGGGCGCGGATGACGCCGATCCGCAGCTGCTCACAGTGGTCAACGCATTGCGAAATCCCAAGCCCGATGTGATGCGGGTGGAGATCATGCCTGCCCGGCAGGCTGATCAGGCGCCGGTGGAGATGTTCGTCGTCCGATCCCGGAAGCGTGTCCTGGCACCGGGACACCGCCGCGAGTCCATCGACGGCGATTCCGATCCGTCAACCAGCTCGTTCCTCGGTGCAGGGGTGCTCTTGAAGGACCATCTGTCCGATGTGGAGCGTTGGGCGCAACGGCTGGGAAAAGCGTGCCGCTTCCCGAGCGAAATTGTCGATGATCTCGCACTCGCCGGGTGGCTGCACGACCTCGGCAAGGTCGATGAACGTTTTCAGTTGATCCTGCGCGGGGGCGATGTGATCAGTGGATCCGAGCTGGCCAAATCCATCGTCCCAGCGGCTGACTACCGGCGGCGGCGCTACGCCGAGCAGGTGGCTCGCTATCCCCGTAACACCCGGCACGAGCTGGCCTCGGTCGCGCTGGTCGAGCACGACCAGAAACTGCGGGAACAGGCGAATGACTGGGACCTTGTGCTGCATTTGATCGCCAGTCATCACGGTTATGCCCGCCCCCTCGTCCCGGTGAGTTTCGATCAGGAGCCACGGCAGTTGCGAGCGGAGTTGGACGGCCAGGTGCTGGAGGCGTGCAGTGATCATGGCTTGCTGCGGCTCGACTCGGGTGTTCCGCAACGGTTCTGGCGGTGCGTGCGGCGTTACGGCTGGTACGGCCTGGCCTGGCTGGAGGCGGTACTGCGGCTCGCCGACCACAGGGCTAGCGAGGAGCGAGCGGAATGACTCGTGAACTGGAGTTGCCTGCGCTGGACGGGACGAATCCGCTCGGATTCCTCGCCGCGCTGGGGGTACTGGACGTGTTGCACCGGGCCGGGCGGGAGCCGGCCCTGCGCTGGACCGCTGATCTGGTTCCGGTACCAGTTTTACGATTCCTGACCGACGACGATGAATTGATCGAGTTGATCGATACGGATCGGGCCCGCTGGCAAGACAGCGTCGTGCTGCACGGACCTGCGGATAATCAGCTCGACGATGTGAAACCGCAGCCCAACGTGCATCGGCGGTGGGCAGGTGAGGTTGCCGACACCCTCGGCGACACCCACGCCGACGCAGACCTCTTCTGCGCCTTGCTTTCGGAATATGCCGTGGACGGCAAGGGTAACGGTAAACCGACCCATCTGCACTTCACCGCCGGGAAACAGAAGTTCCTCATGATGGTGCGGGAACTGGTGAACCGGGTGGATACCGAACGAATTCGGGAGGCGATATTCGGCCCCTGGCGGGAGGACAGCCCGCTGCCGATGCTGTCCTGGAGTTCGCAGGGTGAGCGCATTTACGCGGTCCGGGCGATCAATCCGTCCAACGAGCAGCGTCTTGGCGTGCCGGGGGCGGACTGGCTGGCCT
>JBOHHE010000434.1:0-11549 GCA_050700355.1 Pseudonocardiaceae bacterium | reverse complement strand
CATCCAGGGTGAGCGGCACGAGCTGCCGGGCTGGGCGACGGCCGAGGACAACGGCATCAGCGTCGCGTTCGACGTCGAGCTCGACGACGACCTGCGCCGCGAAGGCCGTGTGTTCGACCTCATCCACTCCGTCAACGCGATGCGCAGACGGCCGGCAGTCGGTCGGGCAGATGGATGCGCTCCTCGCCGCTTGACGGCGATCTCGTAGTGACCACGCAACCCAGCCCAGGAGGCCCTCTCATGCGCAAGATCAAGTCGAACTTCTTCATCTCCATCGACGGCGTCGTCGAGTCGCCCGACCAGTGGCACTTCCCGTACTTCAACGACGAGATGGGTGCCGCCGTGGACGCCACCCTCGGGGCGGCCCAGACCTTGTTGTTAGGTCGCAAGACCTATGACAGCTTCGCCGGAGCCTGGCGCGAGCGGGAGATTGCCGGTGGGGAGGACGCCCCGTTCGCCAAGGCGCTCGGCGACGCCCGAAAGATCGTCGTGTCGAGTCAGCAGCTCCAGTTCACCTGGCGGAACTCCGAACAGCTGCAGGGCGACCTTCTCGAGGCCGTCACCGCGTTGAAAGACGAGCCCGGTACCGGCGCCATCGCCATGAGCGGCTCGGTCTCCCTCGTGCGCCAGTTGTTGGCCGCGGGGCTGCTGGATGAGCTGCACCTGCTGGTGCATCCGATCGCCGTCCGCAACGGAATGCGGTTGTTCGACGAGGGCGAGCCGCCGATTCCGCTCACCCTGATCTCGTCGCAGACCTTCACGAGCGGTGTCCTGAACCTCGTATACGCCCCGGCCAGGTCAGCCGGTAACGCCACTTACGAGGACGCCAAGATCCACCTTCCCCAGCACGAACGGTAGAACCCAAAGCCAAGCAGGCTGCTGGCGTGCCCCACTGCCACACCCAGTAGATCCGGGCCTTCTCCTACGTCCACGGTGGTAGTGACGCCTACGAGGCGCTACTGGGGAAGAGTGCCGAGGAGGCCAAGTCCGGTGCTGGACAGTACTTCACGCCGCAGGCGCTCATCGATGCGATGGTCCGCTGTGTGCGGCCGCGCCTGGACGACACCATCGTTGACCCGGCCGTGGCACCGGTGGACCCTGATCTCGACGACGGCGACACCCTGCCGCCGCCCGAAGTCATCGCCCAGGAAATCGTCGACGATCTGCAAGCCGCTCTCGACGAATTCGCCGCCGCCGAGGTTCCCCCGCCGTCCGGCTCGGTGCCGCGGTGCACTTCGTCAGCGCTGATCTCGGGATTCGTCGGGGGACATAATGTCGGCTGCGGTCACGGTGAGCGCATCGGGCGGGGCGCCGGTAATCCCGGTTCGAGCGCAGATCACCAGACGTATTGTGTCGGGATCTGCCTTCGGTAGCTGGGCGGCTTGGCGACGAAGCTTGGCCGTCAGCGCGGTACCGTCTACGTGCTGGCTCCATTTCGCCTCACCGACGAGCACCGGGGTGCGGGACCGGCCGGCGAGGGCGACCGCATCGATCTCGACCTGTCCGTCACTGGACCACCACGGTCCCACGGCGACGATTTCCGGGCCGAGCCGGCCCGCAGCTGCCAACCGGCGCAGGTGCGACCGGAACATTTCTTCCCATCGTGGCCCCATGAAGTCGTCCAGTCCGATCAGGAGCACTGGCAGGATGCTGGGGCCGAGGCCGCGCTCGATCTCGGCGCGGAACCGGGAGAGCAGTCCGAGGTACAGGGCGAGAAAGTTGTCCACGATTCGATAGGACACGCGGCGACTGCGCCCGGTGTCGGTGATGGGTGCGAGGCGTTCGACCAGTCGCAGTGTGACCAGACGATCCAGGACTCGGGCCGGTTCGGCGCGAACCGCGTTCTTGATCTCGGTGTAGGTCGTTCGACCGTCGGCGATCGCATGCAGGACCGCTGCCGGCAAGTCGCCATGATCTGCCTCGGTCGCGACGATCAGCTGACCCTCGGTCAGCAGTCGAGCGCCTGATGTGCCCGCGAGCCGGGTTAGGTTGTCGGCTACTGGGGCGTCCTGGTCCCACCAAGACAGATAGAGCGGCACCCCGCCGAGCAGGCCGTATACCAGGGCGCTGACCTCCGCAGGAAGATCGGGCAGCATCAGGGCGGCCTCGTGCGGCTGGAACGGATGGACCTGCAACGCAAGGTCGAAACGGCCGTAGAGAGGAGACCGCTCATCCTGAAGCAGCTGCATGTGTCGCACCGCGGAGCCACAGAGCAGGATCCGCAGCCGGGTGCGGCCTGCGGTGCGACCCCAGACGACAGCCGCCCGCTCGGAGGTGCGCCACCACCGATGCAGCGCGGCCAGTTCCACGCTCCGATTGACGAACGACGTAACTGACATGGGATGTAACTTACCTGCTGGGTAGTACCCCAGCGCTGGACCAGGCTTTAGCCCATGGGTGGCTTCTTGACCGAGTTCACTAGTGTGACAGCCAGTCGGGGCGCACTGATACAGTTCGTATTGCCTTCGTGTTACGCTGGCAGGTGCATCGGGAGACATGACTACCAGTGGGCGGCGGGCGGGTCCGCCGGAAGGGACGCTGAGAAGGTGGACCCGAAGCAGTTGCACAACTTTGCCGAGTACTACGACACGGCTGATCTGACCGAGCAGATCGAGCGGACCAACTGGGAAGAAACCGAGCCGGCCACCGAGCCGATGGTGACTTATGCTTTGCGTCTGCCCAAGCCAGTCATCGACCAGATTCGCGACGCCGCTGAAGTACGCGGCGTCAAGGTCAGCGCCTTGATGCGGGAATGGCTCCAGGAACGTCTCATCCTGGAGAGCGAGCCGGGTGAGGACGTAACCGTCCCGGTCAGCGCACTACTGGCGCTCGTCGCTGAGCGCGGTACCCGCCGCAACCCCCGAACCTCCTAGCGCCTCGCGGGCCTGCATGGCCTCGCGGGCCTGCATGGTCGGCCGGCTCACTCGGCGACGAGGTCGTGCAGCGTCATTTCGTCCGGGAACCGGCGGGCTCGAGCAGCGTCCGAACTCTTCTGCCAGATCGCCATCCTGACCTCCGCCGGGCCGCATTGGGTGATGACCCCTTGGGTGGGAATGTGTAAGAACCAGTCGGTGCGGTTACCCAGGAGAGGACAACCGTGACTGAGGAGTGGAGGACATGCCCCAACGTGCGTGGAGCGACAAGCGGGAACGCCAGTACGAGCACATCAAGGCGTCGCAGGAGGAACGTGGCACCAGCGAAGGACGAGCCAAGGAGATCGCCGCTCGCACGGTGAACAAGAACCGAGCGCAGTCCGGCGAGGCCCGGCAGCGCAGCAAGACCTCCACGGAAGACATGTCCCCACAGCGTCGGGGCGGTCTGCGCTCAGGTAACAGGCAGGGTCCAGGTGGCCGGACCAAGGCCCAGCTCTATCAGGACGCCCGGCGGGCCGGCGTCAAGGGCCGGTCGAAGATGACCAAGAAAGAACTTCAGGATGCCCTGGACCAGGGAAAGTAGCACCGGCCATGGAGCACAGTCGGACCGAGATCATCGCTGTGGAGGACGAGGCCGCCTTCTGGGATGACGGGTCCGTTCTCCTAGCTTGCCTGCGGGAAAGCCCGCCCCGGGTACCCGCCTACTTCGGGTACGACGCGCTCGGCTCGGACCTGTTCGAGGCGATCACTGACCTGCCCACTTACTACCTCACCCGGGCCGAATACAGCCTGCTGCGCAAGCATGCCCAGGAGATCGCCGAGCTGATCGGATGCGGGCGGATCGCGGAGTTGGGCAGCGGAAGCGCGAAGAAGACCCGCTTACTGTTGGCGGCCTGCCTCGAGCGTCGCGCGACTACCTACCTGCCGATTGACGTCAGCCACGAGATGCTGGCGGTCAGCGCCCACGAGCTGACCGCTGACCTGCCCGAGCTGCGGGTACAGGGACTATGGGGCCGGTATGAGGCAGGGCTGGCCTGGCTGCGCGACGGTGCGCCCGAGCCGGTGGTGGTGGCCTTCTTCGGGAGCAATCTGGGCAACACCACACCCGAGGAGCGCGACGCCCTGCTTGCCGAGATCGCCAAGACACTTCGACCCGGCGACGGCTTCCTGGTCTCGGCTGATCTGCTGAAGCCGGACGGGGTGTTCGAAGCCTGCTATAACGACCCGCTCGACCGGTCGGCTTTCGCGCGATTTCGACTCAACCACCTCACCCATCTCAACCAGCGCTTCGGCGCCGACTTCACCCTGGAGTATTTCTACCCGAGGGCGCACTACGACTCCGCCACCACCACCGTCCACGCGCACCTTTACGCCACCGAGGATCAGTCCGTTGCGCTGCCCGAGCTGAATCTTGAGCTGGATATCCGGCGCGGGAACTCCCTGAATGTCGGCTTGTCCCACAAGTTCCACCGGCCGCAGTTCGTGGCCGAGGTTACTGCGCGGGGCTTCGAGCTCGGCGCGCAATGGATCGACGCGGTGTGGCAGTACGGCATTTTCCTGTTCGCCCGGACCACTTGATAGCTGCGGAGAGTTACAGCAAGGTTTCGTTCCGTCGCATCCTGGGTATCTGAGGATCATGATGTTGCTGCGTCCCCCGGGCGTGTACCGGGCCGAAGGCGATACCTGGCTGTTGACCGACGTCCTGCGTCAAGGCGGCTACGCGGCCGGCCGTCGCGTGCTGGACATCGGCACCGGTACCGGCGCATTGGCCCTGGCCGCCGCTCAGGCGGGCGCCGCCACGGTCACCGCGGTCGACCTGTCGTTGCGCTCGGTCATCGCCACCTGGCTCAACAGCCGGCTGCACCGGACCCAGGTCACCGTGCGCTGCGGCGACCTGTTCGCGCCCGTGGCGGGTCAGTGCTTCGATCTCATCATGGCCAACCCGCCCTATGTGCCCGCCGCCACCGGGGCACTGCCCCGACACCGGATCAACCGCTGCTGGGACGCCGGCCCCGACGGACGCGCGGTACTGGATCGCATCTGCATCGAGGGCCCTGACCTGCTCGCCCCGGAGGGCATGCTGCTGCTCGTCCATTCCTCGGTCTGTGATGACGATGCCACCCTGCGCCGCCTCGCCGAAGCCGGCCTCGACGCGGCGGTCCTGACTCGCGCCACGGTGCCCTTCGGCCCCATCATGCGTGCCCGGGTCGCCATGCTCGAAGCCCGTGGACTCGTCGAACCCGGACAACGGGACGAGGAGCTGGTGGTCATCGGAGCCCGGCGTGCCTGCTGAGCCCGTCCGCTGCCGGGTCCTGCTGGCCGATGACGGACCATTGCTGGTGTACGGCCCGATCGAGGTCGTCCTGCCCGACGGGAGCCGGGTGACCTCCGATCGGGCGGTGACCGCGTTGTGCACCTGCCGGCGCAGCCGCCGCTATCCGATCTGCGACACGAGCCACCGGAAGCAGGTACGCAGCACATGATGCCTACCCTGCCGGCGCAGCGCGGTGCCCTCTCCGCTGCGGTGCTCAACACGCTGCGGGGCGCCTCCTCGGCGCCGTCAGCCGCGGAGGTCGGACCAGCGGCCGTCGCACATGCCGATCCCTACGGTGAGGACCTGCAGCTGGCCCTGTATTGCTGCTACGAGCTGCACTATCGCGGCTTCGCCGGGGTCGCCGACGACCTGGAGTGGGATCCGGAGCTGCTCCGGCTTCGCCGGGATCTGGAACGGTCCTTTCTCAGCGCGCTGTGGGCCGATGTCCCGGGTGGCACCGACGTCACCGCTGAGATCAACGCGTTGCTGGTGGAGCCGGTGGACGCCGGTGGGATCTCACACCACCTGCGCCGCGCCGGAGAGCTCTGGCAGCTGCGGGAGTACATCGCGCATCGCTCGCTCTACCATCTCAAGGAAGCGGATCCGCAGGCCTGGGTCATCCCCCGGCTGACGGGCGCGGCCAAGGCCGCCCTGGTTACCATCGAGCACGATGAATACGGCGCGGGCCGTCCGGAGCGGATGCACGCTCGGCTCTTCGCCGAGATGATGACCGAACTGGAGCTCTGCGCCGACTACGGCGCCTACCTCGACGCCGCCCCGGCCAGCACTCTCGCTGAAATCAACCTCATGACACTGTGCGGGTTACACCGTCGGCTGCGCGGCGCCCTGGTTGGCCAGTTCGCTACCGTGGAGCTGACGTCCTCTCCCGGTTCGGAGCGGCTGGTTCGGGCCATGCGGCGGTTAGACTGCGGGCCTGCGGCGATCGAGTTCTTTGCCGAGCACGTCGAGGCGGACGCGGTGCATGAGCAGCTCGTCCGACGCGGCGTGATCGCGCCGCTGCTGGCGGCCGAACCCGAACTCGCCGGCGATGTGGTGTTCGGCATTCAGGCCAGTACGCTGCTGGCCAACCGGTTCTCCGACCGGCTTATCACCCTGTGGGCCCAGGACCGACCTACCTTGCGCCACCCCCTCCCCGACGCTCCGGAAGAGCACTGCTCCGGAAGGACTAAGGGGCGACCTGTTCGAGCCTGATCTGTTTACGCAGAGTGGAAACTCCGCGTACTAATAATAGTGCCGCCGACCACCGACAGCGCGCCCGGCACTACCGAGCAACAGCAGTACCACGCCGACCACTGCCAGGATGATTCCGAGAATCCAGAGGATGTGGATCCCGAGCAGATAACCAACCACCAGTAGGATAACACCAAGAACGATCATGATACCTCCGTGTGTCACTTGGGTGTTCACATGGATCTTACGACACACTTCGCAGACGCGCCTCCGGATTCCAATCAGGACAAACACACACAGTCAGCAACCACCCCCCTGATTGACACCCGCAGTGACTAAATCACTTCACTGCGTGGCCAAGGTGTCGGCTACCGCCGCATGACGCTGCCCCATCGGCTGCGGTTCTCCGGTGGTGGTGTCATGTGCGGTCTGATGTTCCGCCTCGGAGTTGATCTCCGCTCCGAGCAGAACGATATAGCTGGTCAGGAACAGCCACAGCAGGAGTACGATCACGCCGGCCAATGCACCGTAGGTTTTGTTGTAGTTGCCGAACAAGGTGACGTAGAGACTGAATCCCGCACTGCCGATCAACCACAGCAGCGCCGCTACGAGACTGCCCAGCGTGACCCAGCGAAACTTCGCCGGGGCGCGGTCCGGGGCAACCCGATAGAGCACCGCCAACCCGACGACGACCAAAGCGAGAAGTAACACCCACCGCAGCACCTGAGCGAAAATCGTTCCCATGATACCGAGTGACAGTGCGTTCAATACCACCGGCACGACAGCGATCAGCGCCAGTGTCAGCACGAGAAAAACAATCGCGCCCAGGGTCAGCAGCAGCGCGATCCCGCGAAGCTTCAGAAAGCCCCGCTTCTCCTGCTCCTCGTAAGCGATGTTCACCGCCGCCATCAGATTCGAGGTTCCACTCGATGCGCTCCACAGCGCCAATAGCAGTGAGATCACCAGCCCGACCGTCAGTGCCCCTTCGTTACCTGCGGTGATAGCCTCCAGTTGTTGGGAGATGAGCTGCTGGGACTCTTGCGGCAGCTCCGCCGTGAAGCTCTGCACCTGCTGGGTGATCTGGGCCGGATCGGTCACGATCCCTACCAGGAGTACCAGGGCGATCAGCGCTGGGAACAACGCCAGGAACGCGAAGAAAGCCACCCCCGCAGCCAGCAAAGAAATGTTATCTTTTTGACTTTCCTTCACCGCGCGGCTCAGTACCTCCCGCCAGCCCCGCACCGGAATCTGGGTGGGTGAGTCCGCCTGCGTACCGATGTCTGGTCTCCGGTCGGCTGTGCCCGGATGGCTGTCCATCTCGCTCCCGTTTCGGGTCATTTATCCTCTTCCTACTGCCGAGGCCCACCCGGTAGCACTCCTCGACTGGTACGGGGACGAAGCGCGCCGTAGGCGCTGGTCGCCACGAACAGCACTAATCCGATAATGGCCAACCAAAGCAGTGCCTTGATGAAGAACCCAACGATAATGAATACCAACCAGATAACGAGCAATGCAATGATCAGTCCCATGGTGACGGATTCCTTTCCTCCTGGTGACGGATTTCTTTATCCCGGAGCCGATCTCGACGCCAGGACGATATCACCCCGTCCGGCTTCCGGCGACATGGTCCGGTGCCTACCTGCTACCGAGACATAGGAATGCCGCCGGAAGCCGGACGCTCAAGGTTCTAAGGTGAACCAAGTGTCCTGATGCTGCTCAGGCTGGATTTCTCTTCTCATCTCCAGCCTGAAGGTCGGCCGGGGGGTCTTCGGCGGTGGCCGGGTCGGGCTCCTGATCGCCCGCCCCAAGATTCAGTTCTTCGTCACGTCCTGCCACGTGCTCCTGCACCTCCTCTGCCGAAGGGGCGCCGCCTGGCGGTGTCTTGATCTCGGACATCGTCACTCCACTTCATCGGGGCAGTGGCTTAATCTGGGGTAGCGACGGTCGCTACCCCATTCGGACTACCCTCACCGGATTGCTCGTAAACGCACGTCTGACGGACCGAGCATCTTGGGTCAACCAGCTGGCGGAACCGCACGTTCCACACCTCGCCGCGAAGGAAGATGACGGAAGCCGATCGGCCACGCCGGTGGCACCATCGAGGGTGTCCCGCGCCGACTCGACGGCCTCGGGAACAGCGTCAACCATTGTTGAGGTCAACTCCCGCTGAGGACGCATGCTCGAGGCGGGCATCGCTGCACAAGGTACCTGTCTGGGCGGTAGCGTCGGGGAATGGCCACAATCGTCGAGCTGAGCTATTACCCGGTCAAGGGATGCTCCGGTACCTCGGTGTGCGATGCGGTGTTGACGCCCGCAGGTCTCACACATGACCGCAGTTTCATGGTCATCGGTGCGGACGGTGTGTTCCGCAGCCAGCGCAATACACCGCGGATGGCGCTGATCCGTCCCGAGGTCAGCGCCGGTGGCGAGCGACTCACCCTGCACGCGCCGAGTGCGGATACGCTGCATATCGATGTGGATCTCGCGCCCGCTCGGCGTACCGTGGAGCTGCACAAGGTGTTGTACCAGGGAATAGACCAGGGCGATGCGGCGGCCGGCTGGCTGTCCGACGTACTCGCCTTACCGAGCAGGCTGGTGCGGGTGCCGCCGGAGCACCACCGAGTGACCAAGGGGCAGACACCGGGCACCGCGGGATATGCCGACGGCAACTCCTTGCTCCTCACCGCACTGTCCTCGTTGGCCAGGTTGAATGAGCGGCTCGTCGAACGAGGTGGCGAGCCGGTGCCGATGGACCGCTTCCGCCCCAACATCGTGGTCGACGGCTGGGACGAACCGCACCTGGAGGACCAGGCCCGCCGGATCAACGCCGGCGACACCGAGCTGGCCTACGCCAAACTCGCTATCCGTTGTGTCGTCACGACAGTCGACCAGGAATCCGGCATGAAGACCGGCCCGGAGCCCCTGCGCACACTCGCCGATTACCGCCGCGCAGTCGAGGGCGGCGTCGCGTTCGGCGTCAAGTTCGCCGTACTGCAACCCGGCAAGCTGTCGGTAGGCGACGAGATCACCGTCCGCTCCTGGGGCGAATCCGAGCTGTAGCTGTATGTAGGCACTTCAGCTGTATGTAGGCACTTCACAGATCAGCCGGGGGTCGCACTGGGGTCTCACTTCATCGTCCGTGCTTCCCTAGATCGAATGTGGAGTCCAGGATCACGACCACTATCGGGAACCGGACGAACGCAGGGGGTAGGAGTGACGACGAGTAGCCCTGAGAAGAACACCGCGCTACGGATGTTGCTGGACGAGGCGGAGGTGACCAATACCGGGCTGGCTGGCGCGGTGGTCGCTGCCGGTGTCAGGGAGGGGATTCATCTGGGTACCAACACCACCTCGGTGCGGCGGATGCTGGACGGTTGCCAGCCGCGTTGGCCGACCCCGAGGCTGGTGGCGGCGGTGCTGTCGCGGCGGTTGCGCCGGGAGGTCACCGTCGCCGACTGCGGGTTCGCCGACCGCACGCCCCCGGATGAGGATCCTCATGACGGGTTGACCTACTCGGGCACACTGGAGGGCACAGTCCGCACGGTGGTCGAGTTGTCAGGACGGGACATGCGCCGACGTAGACTCTTGCTGGGCTCGGTGTTCAGCGCGGCGGCCTTCGCCGAACCGGCGCTGCTGGCCCTTACCGCACCCCAGGCCGAAGTTCCCGCCCGCACCGGGAGCCGCCGCATCGGCATGGCCGACGTGGAGATCGTCACAGAGCAGGTCACCCAGCTGCGCAGGCTCGATTACCGCCACGGCTCCGGGCGGCTGCGGGAGCAGGTGGTGTCCCTGTTGCACCGCGAGGCGAACCAGCTCCTGCACGGCAGCTATACGGACAAGACCGGCAAGGCGTTGCTGAGCGTCGTCGCGCAGGCCACCAACCTGGCCGGTTACACGGCGGAGGACGTGGGTCGGCACTCGCTGGGGCAACGGTACTGCATCCAGGCTCTCGACCTCGCCATGCGGGCGGGGGACCGGCCCTATGCAGCCAACATGCTGGGCAACATGAGCCGGATGACGCTGAACATCGGGCAGAACGCGCTCACCGACCACGACCGGCTTCGACACGGGCGCCAGGCCGTGGCGCTTGCCCGAGCGGGGCTTTCCGTCAGCCAGGACAAGGCCGCCCCGGGGCTGGTCGCCGTGCTCCACGTGCTGGAAGGGCGCGGTCTTTCCCTGCTCGGCGAAACCAGGGCGGCTCGCCGCGCCGTGCTGGAGGCCGAACGCCACCACGAACGCTCCCGCCCCGGCGACGAGCCACCGTGGTCCAGCTTCTATACCGAAGCCCAGTTCACCTCCGACCTCAGCCGTTGTCTGCTCGATCTCGGTGAGCCCGCGCAGGCCATCAAACTGGGCACCGCGGCGTTGCGCGACTACGAGCCCTGGCATGTCCGTGGCCGGTGCATTACCCAGACAGATCTCGCCCTCACCCATCTCCTCAGCCGGGATCTCGAACAGGCCGCCGCAGTCGGTCGGGACGCGCTGCGCACCGCCGCCGAGGTCGACTCCCACCGCGCCCTGGATCGGCTGCGCACCCTGCAACGCCAAGTCCGCCCACTGCGCTCCGCCACCCCACCCCTGGCCGACCTCGACGCCCGCATCACCGACTTCTTCGCTCGCACCACCCGCCGCCACCAGCAGAACCAGGACCTCTGACTGTCGCCCCGCCTCGGCCGCTTGCTGCATGGGAGCGTGGATGAGCACTGATAACGAACTGGACAACGTGACCGACGAGCAGGCCGGCGAGTATTACTACCGGCACCGCGACGAGCTCGAACGTGAACCTGGTGAACCTGTGGACATCCGACCGGTGGGCTGCTGTCCCTGGTGGTATCGGTGCGGTTAGGGGGCGGACGAAGCTGATCAGATCGGTGCCGCGTCGGAAGCGGCAGGTAGGACGATCTCCACGTTCATTCGGAAAGCTGCCACTCGCCCGGCGTCGAAAGTCACGTCAACGTCCCCGGTTGACTTCGACACCACCGCTCGCGACCTCGGCACAGCCATGATCCCGATATATGACCGACCGCCGATCAGCTGATCTGCTTCGGAACCCCAAGCGTCGCCCGCCACGCCGGAGGGTTCCCAACCCAACGCCCGCGTGTCCTCTCACCATCTGAGACAATCCCTTGGCGGCTAGTTACTCTCAGTGGTAAACCCTGCTCACGCAGGGC
>JBOHHE010000433.1:0-1538 GCA_050700355.1 Pseudonocardiaceae bacterium | reverse complement strand
CTCCGAACCAGCGCAGATACTCCGACTCGGTGAGGACCGCGCCGGAATGCTGATGCCGTGGCTGGACGAGCTTTTGGTGACGACGGACGGACGCTCGTCGAGAAACTAACTCCCGGTTAGCCACCGGGCTTGCCTTTGAGTGCGCTCGAAGGTTTATGGTCGGGTCCATGCCCAACAACCACAGCGATGACACCGCGCTACTCGACTGCGGCGCAGCCGTAGCGGCACCGATTGCCGAACGGCTGCGCGAGATCGTGGACACCTTTGACCCGCCGGATTTTCCGCCGCTGTCGGAGACGCTGGTGCGAACGTTGGACCTTCCGGCCGATCTACCCGAGACAATGACCATCGCTGCCGTCGCGGAGGTGGTCGGCATAACCGCGCATACGCTGCGGTATTACGAGCGCATCGGGCTGGTCGACGTGGACCGTGATGCCACCGGTTACCGGCTCTACGACCGTGACGCGCTGGCACGAGTGGTCTTCGTGACTCGGCTTCGGATGTCGGACATGCCGATCGGGGTCATTGCGCGCTACGTGGAACTGGTGAAGCAAGGAGATGCCACCCAACCCGAACGGTTAGCCCTCCTGCAAGCACATCGCGCCACAATCATGCGTCGTTCGCAAGAACTTGCCGCGGCGCTGGCTGTCATTGATTACAAGATCGCCATCTATGGCGGAACCTGCTCACCCTGAACTTCCGCCTCGTATCCACTACTATTGCTAAGGAGCATCACATGACTGAGCACAACCTTACCGGCGCGCCCCGCGCCTTGGGCCGAGACGGGCTCACGGTGTCCGCGCTGGGTCTGGGATGTATGGGCATGAGCTACGCCTATGGCGCCACCGACGATGCCGAGGCCACGGCCACTATCGGGCGAGCCCTTGATCTGGGGGTCACCTTCCTTGATACCGCCGACATGTACGCCGACGGCGCCAACGAGCGCCTCGTCGGAGTCGCGATAGCTAACCGGCGTGACGAGGTGGTGCTAGCCACAAAGTTCGGTATCGTCGTCGACCCGCAGACACTGCGTCCGTCGGGTGTCAACGCCGATCCGGCGCATGTGCGGGCCGCAATCGACCGGTCGCTGTCTCGCTTGGGCACCGACCATGTCGACCTGTACTACCTGCATCGCCCGGATCCGAACGTGCCGATCGAAGACACCGTCGGCGCCATGGCCGACCTGGTCACTGCGGGGAAAGTGCGGCACCTGGGTCTTTCTGAGGCATCGGCGCGTACGATCCGTCGTGCTCATGCCGTTGCCCCGATCGCTGCTGTGCAGAGCGAATGGTCGGTGTTCAGCCGCGATATCGAGGACGAGGTGGTACCGACCTGTCGTGAGCTGGGAATCGGGCTGGTTCCCTACAGCCCGTTGGGGCGGGGGCTGCTCACCGGGTCGATCGCGGCGGTGGGGCAGCTGGACGAGAACGACTTCCGTCGCACGCTGCCCCGCTTCGAGGCCGAGAATTTGGCGACCAACCTGGAGCTGGTGCGCGAGGTGCGCGCCGTCGCCGACCAACACGATGCAACCCCCGCGC
>JBOHHE010000432.1:0-3087 GCA_050700355.1 Pseudonocardiaceae bacterium | reverse complement strand
CTGCTCGAGGTGGCGAAAGAGCCGGATATCGCGGTCCGGCATGGCCCGGTTGCTCAGCACCCAGTCCCGCAGCGGCTGGCCCTCGACCCAGTTCATCACCAGGTAGAGCGAACGTCCCGGCGTCTTGGCGGTGGTGCCGGCCAGGTGGAACGGCGCTCCTTCGAAATGCTCGCGGACACCCACAACGCCGGGATGACGCAGGAACAGCAACAGCTCCGCCTGCTCGTCCCACCGCTGGCTGAGCCGGGTGAAATCATCCATCCGATCCGGCCTCAGCACCTTCACCGCCACCGGCTCGGCACCGCTCGCGACGGACAGCTCCGCCTGCCACAGTTGCGCCTCACCGCCACCACCAACCTGCTGAAGCACCCGGTACTTATCGGGATTGTCATCAGGACCGACATGGAAACTCGACCCCCGGCTGTTCACCATCTGTTGCCCTCCCTGCTCTTCTTGGCCTGTAATCGCTCGCCGGATCGCTGTAGTTACCGCATGGTGCGCAGGTTTTCCATCAGTTCTTCGGCTTCCTTGCCGAACATGCCGAGTAACTCGATGCTGGGGCCCGCGGTGGTATGCAGGAGGACGTCTGCGGTGGCCAGCAGTCCGAGTCTGCGGCGGGGAGTCAGATCTGCGCTGGTCAGCTCGGTGGACTCGACCCGCAGCTGACGTGTGATGCGGAACGTGTGATCCAGGTCGGCGATCGCGACGGCTGTCTCGGTCACAGCGACGACGGCGGATCCGTTCGGACGCCGGGGCAGCGCTGCGGTGGCCAGGTGCCGGAGCCAGTCGCCGGTACCGAGTAGCGATGTCACGGTCCGGACGATCATGCTGCGGTTGCCCGACCACTGCTGGGATTCCGGGAGAACGTGTCGCAGCATGGCGTCGATTCCGGTACGGATCGTTGCGGCGTCCAGCTCTTCACCAACTGGGAGACGACCTGCGGGAGTCGCCGCCGGGGGTGCGTCCGGCCCGGTAATAATCCGGTCGACGAGGTCGGTGAGGTCGGTTCGCAGATGGGTGCGCCGGATCGCGCTTGGCGGCTGGCGGGTCAGGAGATCCCGTAGGTCGTGTGGAACGTCGGGGTTGAGGTCGGCGCTCCTGCCGAGGAAGGCGGGGATGATCGTCATGTGGAGTCGCGCTGCCTCGGTGATCTCCCACCGAACCCAGTCCTGTGCGTCCCGTAGGCGGCGTAGCTGCTCTCCTTGATCCCAGCGGGAACCGATCAGGGCTAGCAGCACCGTGCTACGGGCCAGTGCCTGCGGCAGTCGGCGTGAGGGGTCGCTGCGGGGCCGCAGAGCGAGGGTGTCGAGGAAGACTCCTTGGGTGCCGAAGCGGTCGAGCAGTGCCGCAGCCACGAGCGCCGCAGCGAACGGGTCATCGGCCCGCCGATAACTGACGAAGACGGATGGCTCGCGCGCTGAGGTGGACGACCGAGCACTCACCCTGGCATCCCCCCGATCGTGACGGCTCACACTTGTCCGTTCCAGTAGCCGGCCGGGGTTCGACCGTGCCGAGGACTACTGGCCGCGCCGGTGGGCGCAGACCTATATGGACTTAGCCGCCGGGGAGAAACGCGCCTGGGTGCACGGGCTGGTGGTGCGCTGGTTCCCGCTGGTGTAGGGGGCCGAACGTGGCGGTAGCGCGTTACCGGCCTGACCAGCAGTGCCGGGACGGTCGACGGCGTGAGCGGCGAGGTCTGGAAGCAGGTCGTTACGCCGCGATCTGCCGGGCGGTGCGGGCCAGGTCCTTGGCGTCGGAGCTGAGTCGGGCCTCCAGTGCTTCAGCCAGTGGTGTCAGCTGGCTGCGGACGCGGACGCTGCCCAGCCTGGCTACGCCGGTGATGACGTTGTGGGCCAGCGTCAGCCCGCGTGGTTCCCCGGCCGTGACATGGATAGTGGCCAGCACGACGCCGGTTTGGGTGCGGCTGATCTGTCTGCCCCCTTCCCATCGGCGCAGCGAGGTGACAACCAGTGTCTCCGCGACGTCCAGTCGACCCCGGCCGAGCTCCAGTCGCGCGGCGTTTCGATCAGGGTCGCCGAACGGGTCAGCCGGGGTAGGGGTCCAGAGATCTCGCCCTCTCGCTACCGCACGGCCTGCCTCGGCGTGTTCGCCGAGCAGAGCCAGGGCGGTTGCCGAGTCCGCCAGCAGGGTCGCTTCGACGGCGGCCTTGCCGCTTTCCCCGACCACTACCGCCCACTGATCGTCGGGGGGGATATCCCACGCAGCGACCTGCGCGGCCTGTGTCATCTTGAGTCCGTCGTTGGGATGACCGTGCTCCGCGGTGGCCATCCCCGCGTACCCCAGCGCGGTGGCCTGGCAGTAGGGGTCCCCGGCCTCGGTGGCCAGCTCCACGGCGCGGGCGTAGTGGTACAGGGCGTGGTGGTAGAGCCCGGAAGTAAGGTAGGCCCCGGGCGCGGTGCCAGTGTTACCATTGGTCCGTTTCCCGGGGCCCCCTTCCGAACCCAGCGTATGTGTTTCCACATACCGGACTTTCCACGTGTCTTGCCCGTTGGTTACCTGGTGGTGGTTGCCGGTGTGGGGGTCCAGGGGGTCGCGATGGTGCTGCCGCGGTAGCGGTAGCGGGTCACCGGGACGCGGGAAGCGCCGGTGAACACGGCCCCCTGGTGAGCGATGCGCCAGCCGTGGTCGCAGAAGCGACGGCGGAACTGGGCCATTCCGAGCCGGTGTTTGTCCTTATATTTGGCTCGTGTCCAGCGCCTGAGCCGGTGCCAGGCGTGCTGGTCGACAGCGCGGAACACGGCCTTGGACACTCCGTGTCGGAAGTAGTTCGCCCACCCGCGCAGGGTCTGGTTGAGGCTACGGATCAGCTCCTTGAGATCCTGGTTGCGGGTTGAGCTGTAGGTCTTGGCCTTCACCGTGTCCTTGACCTTCTGGATGGCCGTGCGGGACGGTGTGGTGTAAACGTAATGCTTCTGGGTTCCTCGTTTCCGCCTGCGGCGGATGTGGAAGCCGAGGAAGTCGAAGCCCTCGTCGACGTGAACCGTGCGGGTCTTGTCCGGTGCCAGCCGCAGTCCCAGGGGGGCGAGCACGGCTGCCACTTCCTCGTGCAGGGCCTCGGCGTGGTGT
>JBOHHE010000431.1:0-3428 GCA_050700355.1 Pseudonocardiaceae bacterium | reverse complement strand
CCCGCATGCAGGGACCGCATAATCCCGGCCGGCGGCGCATGCGCAGCAACGCTCCGCACTGCGGACAGCGGGTCCGCCTGATGATCTCCACTGGTGATTTCCCCTCGCCTATATCGACACATTCGTCACGATCTCACTACTCGCCGTGTGCCTATCACGAGTCAGCCGTCCAAACCAGAGCGGCTGCCCTGTCCCCGGTTCACTCACCCCGGATCAATGATCAACAACTTGTCGGGGACGCTGTGTTGATCAACTAACCGCCCCGGCGATGTGATCAGCACCATGACCGAGACCGGCCACGGTTCCACCGTCTACCAAGTCAGCTACGGCCTGCTGCGGGAGGAGTTACGGGCAGTCCTGCGGGCAGTGGTCGAGGTCGGATCTGATGCTGAGGGCGGGCGGGGTTCGGTGCGGTGGCGGGCATGTGCGGCGTTGTACTCACTGGTGGAAGGGCATCCGGTGGATCGCCGGGGCCGGTGCCGATCGTGCCGACGCCCCGGCGCGGTGCTGGGGCGGGCGCGGCGGCGCTGCCAGGTCCGGGTCACGGCGGATTACTGGCTGCACCAGCCCGACGAGACACTGCTGCTGGATCTGCTGGCCAGTGAGCTCAACCAGCACCTCCCGACGTCAGTAGATCCGGGAGATCGGGCAGATCGACCCAGCCCGGCCGTCTCCTGCCGACTACCGAACCCGCTTTTGGCGGCCCGACGGCGACCACGGTGGCTGACCGGTACCGACCTGCTGGACTGGATTGCGCTAAGACGCGTGGGCGAGGGCGGCGTGACAATGCTCGGTGCGCATTATTTCGATCACGGCCGCAGGGTGCCGTGCTTCGTGCCCGATGCTTTCCGCCGGCTGGCCGACGGCGAGCTGATCGACCTGCTCGACCCCGACTACCCCGGAGGGCTGCGCCGGGTCGTGATCACCCCTGGCGGGCGGGCCCGATACCAGAAATTGTGTGGTGGCTCACCACTTACAATGAGAGAAGGAGAGCCGACCGGTGAGGATCCGTTGGCTGTATTCCGACGCTGACGACCGTGCCCACGTCCTGAACGAGCACAATGATGCCAGACCTGGGACGGTGGGCACGAGATGCCAGCAGATGCTTTCTGACACAACCCCGATCTATCAGACGGTGCCCAGCATGAACGTCTGCCCACGATGCGCGATGTATGCCGCCGTGCCGCCGCCCGAGCACGCCACCCGTCCCGAGTAGATGTCCCCTGAGTCCCGGCAATGTCGAGAAGTATCACCACGACGTAGGGCATCAGGATACTCCTCCAAGAGGACCAGCAGGGCAACGTCAAGGTCGCTGTCGTGAGGTCCGTCCGTAGCGTGGGGTGTGGGTCCTGCTGTGTGGTCCCGGGTGCCTGCGCTGTGGAGCATGATCGCTGTTTGGGCAGGAATAGGTGCGGTTTTCGCCGTTTTTCCTGCCCAAATGGTGATCATGGGTTAGGTCGATGGGGGGCTCCCGGGCTCGGGGGACCGCACACCCGACATTGTTGCGTTAGTGGTCATATTGTTACATTCGGTAATCATGACGTTGCCCTGGGAGGACCAGCATGGCCAGGCGCACCAAGAGTAAGGTGCAGCGGGGTTTGGTGACCCATCGCATTGTCTATGCCAGCCGCAAGTACCCCCATGCCCGATATCAAGAGATCAAGGTGGATGTCCGGAGTGGGACAGTCATCGATGTGAATCACGCGGTGGGATTGGTGGCCCTCCGTGCGCCATTGTCGTTGGATGAGGTCCGAATCGTCAGGATAGAACAGTGCTGAACGTAGCCACAATCGCTCACCAGTACCGTCCGATGATCGACACCAGGAGGGCGAACGCGGCCCGGGTGTGGAACTACTGGCTGGGGGGTAAGGACAACTATCCGATCGACCAGGAGCTCGGCGAGCAGATTCGAGTCCGCATCCCCGCCATCACCGACCTCGCCCGCGCCAGCCGGGGATTCGGACACCGCGCCGTTCGCCATCTGACCGGTGCCCACGGGATCCGCCAGTTTCTCGACATCGGCACCGGCCTACCCATGACTCCCCACACCCACCACCTCGCGCAAGCCCTCGCCCCGGAATGCCGCATCGTCTACGTCGACCATGATCCCCTCGTCCTGGCCCACGCTCGCGCCCTGCTCACCGGCACACCCCCGGGCCGCACCGACCATCTCCACGCCGACCTGCGCGATCCCGACACGATCCTGCGCGAGGCCGCCCGGACCCTGGACCTCACCCGGCCGGTCGCGTTGATGCTGCTGGGTGTCCTGAACTTCATCGTCGAGGACGATCAGGCGCATGCCGTCGTGACCCGGCTACTGGACGCCCTACCGGCAGGCAGCTACCTGCTGCTCTCCCATCCCACCGCCGAAGTCCACCGCGAGGCGATGCTGGAGTACCAACGACTGTGGAACGAGCGGGCCACACCCCCGATCACGATCCGCAGCCCGCAGCAGCTCACCCGCTTCTTCACCCCTCTGGAGCTGCTGAAGCCAGGGGTGGTCCCCTGTTCGCTGTGGCGGCCTGATCCCACCCAGATCGGCAGCCCGGTCGCGGTGGACGCCTTCTGTGGCGTCGGGCGAAAACCGATGCCTCCGCAATGCTTCCAATCATGATGGTATCTTTGATGAAGCTATCAAAATTGGATGTCTAGGGTGGCCGGCCCTTCCATCAACGGGCCACCGAGATGGTGGTGCCGCCCCTGAGTCCGGCGGATGTCCTGGAGATGCTGGCGGTGCCACCAGCGGACGGCTTCGATGCCTTTCTTGTCTCCGGTGGGCTTCCCTTGATCCTGGACGAGTGGCCGGCCGGCGCGACCGTCCTGGATTACCTGGCTGACGCGCTGACCGATCCCACCTCGGCGCTGCTGGTCAGCGGGGAGTGGGCACTGGCGGCCGAGTTTCCGCTCGAATCCCGGGCCCGGCTCGTGCTCGCGGCGATCGGTGCCGGTGAGCGTACCTACTCGTTGATTGCTCGCGAAGCCGGTGGTGTCTCACCGGCCTCGTTGGGCCGGGCACTGCAGCTGCTGGCGACAAGCGTCTGGTCGACGCGACAACGCCGCTGTCGACCCGACCCTCCCGGGAGACCAGGTATGCCGTTGCCGATCCGTACCTCCGGTTCTGGCTTTCGTTTGTCGGCCCGTACCTGCCTGAAATAGAACGCAGCCGGGGGGATCTCACCCTGGCGCGGGTCCGGCGTTCCTGGACGTCGTGGCGGGGCCGGGCCATCGAGCCGGTGGCAAGACGGTCACCATGGTGGGCAGTGGTGCAGCCACGGCCGGGTTACTTGTCCTCGGTCCGGAAGAGCTCCTCACCGCCTACCGTCAAGCGTAGCCCGGCGGCGTGCGTACCCTACTCGGCCATCTATAGACGTCGAGCATCGATGCCGGTTGGGTGAAACCCGCAAGCGCTGTTTGCAACTCCTCTCCGC
>JBOHHE010000430.1:0-20303 GCA_050700355.1 Pseudonocardiaceae bacterium | reverse complement strand
GCCGTGCATTATCGCACGGCTACGGCACACTTTCGGCGATCAAGCAGTGCAGCACGACTCTGGCGCATCCGACGTGCCATTGCCGTATGTCAACCGGTGGCGTCAGTGCTCCTCCGGATTAAACGGTGGTAGTTGCTGCGATGCGGGCTGAATCGGACCGGGGAAGCCTGCTGCCTACTCATTCCCGGTGTCGGGCGAACCGGTCGAGGGCGCTCGGCACGTGCTCGCGAGTCGTGTCGCTGCCTTGGTGCCCGGTGTCCGGGATGGCGAGGAGTTCGGCGTTCGGCCAGGCGCGGGCGAGTTCCCAGGCGGTGTCCAGGGGGTAACTCAGGTCGAGGCGGCCGTGGATCAGCACACCGGGGATGCCGGCCAGGTGTCCGGCGTCGCGGCGATGAGGTCGCTGTCTCCCCTCGCCTCGGGGACACCGGCGCGGAAAAGTTCCCATTCCGTGGGGAAGAAACGCGCCACACCCCGGTAGAGCCAGTCGATCTCCACGCGCCGGGTGGCCGACTCCCGCCGAATCCGCCCTGCTGAACGCAGTCGTCGCCGACCTGCACGACGGCCTGGTAGGGATCGGAGCCGATACCACCCGAGGGTTCGGCACCGTCCGCGTCACCAGCGCCAACTGGCGGTCACCCGAGCTGAACACACTGGTCGACATCCTGGGAGCTGTCCAGGTCTGAGGTTCACAAAGTGATCTTCGGCAGGGTGCTGCACGGCACCGGGAGAAGGTCCGTCCATGACTGGGCCGGGTTCGCATCGATGGAACGTTCTGGGTCGCCGGTGTGCTGGCTGCCCAGGATGCGACGCTGCCGGTGCTCTGTCGACCGGTCCGATGTGGCAACACTGCCGCCTGGCAGCCTCTTGCTCAGCTCGTCCCCCGCGATGCCGCCACTGCGGTCTTCCTCAGCGCCCCGGATCACGTGGGCCTGCGCGCCGGAACCTGAACCCGGGCATGTACTGCTTGCCGGTCAGCCCGTCGATGTCGTCGGTCTCCGCGGCTCCGCCGGCATCCTGGAGCGCCTGGCGAAGCTCGTCCTGAGCTGGGGCAGCGCACTACTCATACTGCGTTACGCTGTTGAGTATGACAACCGAGCGGGTCACCGTGTCGCTACCCGAGGACGTTCGACGTACCAGTCAGCGCCTCGCGGATGAGCTCGGTCTTTCCTTTTCTGCTGTCGTCACCGAGGCGCTGACGGGATGGCTTCGTGCCCGTCTGGTCGATGCGTGGCTCGCCGAGCACCAAGCCGAGCACGGCGTCTTCGCCGAGGATGAATTGCGGAAGCTCGCGGCAGAGGCCGGAGTGCCCTATCTGGCACCCGGGCGCAGCGAGGGGTCGGCGGCCTGAATCTCGTTCTCGATGCCGGCGCGCTCATCGCCATCGACCGGAATGACCGCCGGGTGGCGGGGCTGATCGAGCTTGGGCGCCGGGCTGGCGCATCCCTCGTCACAGTGGCGCCGGTGGTGGCCCAGGCTTGGCGTGGCGGTGCTCGGCAGGCTCGACTGGCCCAGTTACTGCCCATGGTCGAGGTCCGCGGCACCGGGCTGCGCGAGGCGCGGGCGGCTGGTGAGCTGCTCGCCGCCAGTGGGATGACCGACGCCGTCGATGCACTGATCGCCATGGTGGCGCTGCCGGGCGATCAGCTGCTCACCAGCGACCCCACGGACATCGAAACCCTGGTCATGCATCGCGCCATCGCGGTGACCGTGGTGCGCTTGTGAAGTATCGGGGATATTCGGTGTCGCGTTCGGCTCCAGCGAGAGGACCGCGTCCTCCCCGCTCGATACCGAAGTGCCCGCGCAGCCGCTCCATGTCGGCCAGCAGGTGCCCGGTGGTGTTGGCGCTCATGTCCGTGCCGGGATCACTCAGGTACGTATCGCCTTCGAAGCGGCGTGGGTCCGCTGGAACATCGCACGCGCCGTCGCCCACGGCCGTACTTGGACTCCTCACCTGGGCTCTGGTGATCTATGGACGCACCCGAGCCGGATGTGATGGCCGCTGGAGCGAAGGCTGCGACCGGAAGTTCTCGGTTCTGTCGGTGCTCGTGGCTACCGTGTTCGGAATTCCATCAGAGCTTTGGAGGAGACATGAGCCTTGTGACAGCCAACCAACCCGATGGCACCCCGACCTGGGTTGACCTTGGCATCCCAGATCTGGACCGGGCGATGGAGTTCTACCGTGCGCTGTTCGGTTGGGAATTCGACGTGGGGCCGGCTGAGACCGGGCGTTACACGATGTGCCTACTGCAGGGCCGTCCCGTCGCGGCGTTGATGCCGAATCATGACCCGGGTGCGACGAAGTTCTGGTGGAACGTCTACCTCGCCACTGCGGACTGCGATCGCACCGCCGCGCGGATCACCGAAGCGAGCGGCACCCTGCTCACCCCTCCGATGGACGTGATGGACAAGGGCCGGATGGCCATCGCTCGAGACCCAGTGGGGGCGCAGTTCGGCCTGTGGCAGGGGCGTGCGCACATCGGCTGTGAGGTCGTGAACGAGCCCAACTCGCTCGTGCGCAACGATCTGGTCACTCCGAACGCCGGACCGGCCCGCGACTTCTACGCAGCGGTGTTCGACTTCACGCTGGAGCGCAACGAGGACTTGCCGGATCTCGACTTCACCTTCCTGCGCAGGCCGGACGGCCATGAGGTCGGTGGGATTCTCTGCGCCCCGGACGCACCGGATTCAGCCTGGGGAACAATTTTCGAGGTCGCCGACACCGATGCCGTGGTACAGCAGGCCATCGCAGTCGGCGGCACGTCTAGTGAACCCAAGGACATGTCGTACGGTCGATTCGCGACCCTTACGGATCCCTTCGGCGTCGAGTTCTCGGTAATCGCCCGGCCTTCGGAGTGAGGTCGCGGCCGGACATGTCCAGCATGGGGTCAGCTCGTGGGGCGTCCGCAGAAGCAGATCATGTTCTCTGCGGCCGGCGGGCCCAAGCGATCAAGCCGAGCACGATGCCGAATGCAGCGGGAACCAGCGCAGAACCTGCAGGCGGGAGAACGGTCAGATGGACGATGGCGGCGCCCACCATGACGCCGACGAGTCCGAGCGCGGCCAGACCGCACAGCCGCGGAATCAGCAAGCCGATCGCGCCGGCGAGCTCGAGGGCACCGGTCACATACCGGAACCACTGCCCCAGTCCGATCTGGGTGAACGCATCCACCTCCGCTTGGAGACCAGCGAGCTTGACCAATCCGGCGAACGCGAAAAGCACGGCCAACAGCACCTGTACCACCCACAAGGTGATGTTCATCGCCCGCCCTGTGGCCACGGCCGGTGTAGCCGAGCTCATGGCCCTGTTGTCACTCATGATGCCTCCTCGTCGCAACTGGTTATGAGGTGCTCACTATCCAGGACGACGAACAGCTCCGAAACTCATCGCCGCCGTGGCCGCGGGCAGGTGCGCGAAGGGTCGCAGATCCTGCCACCGAACTCCATCCTGACTGGAACCCCTTGGCCCCAATATGTCGCAACAGCGTTCTCGAAGTCCTGGCGGCTGCCCCGTCCCCTAATCAGGAAGTTCGGTGAGCCCGTAGGCGTGCAGTGCGGCCCGGGTGGCGGCCTGCACGTCTCGTCGGTCGAACGCCTGAACCAGAGCGGCCCGATCTGTCTCGTTGATCTCTGACGGGTTGGGCAGGCGGATCTTGCGGAGGTACTGGGCCTGGAATCTGAGTGTGCCACCACGCATCTTCACGGCGTAAGCGGCAATGAATGCCTCAGCTATTTTCGAGAGGAGCAGGCCGCCGAGTACGCGCAGATCCCATACGTCCGAGACGATGTAGTACAGATTGTGGTGCGGATACAGGCTGCCATTATCAAGTACGGGATGGATGGTCAGCTTCATGTCCGGGAACAGGAGTTTCGGTTTCCGGGTTAGTCGGTGATCGACCCTGTCGATGGTTTTGTACCAGCGGTGCGGTTGCTGGATGGCGGTGTAGCGTTGACGCAGCATGCCCCCATGCTTCTCGAAGTAGCTGGCCAGGCGCGGATAGTCGGCGAGGTCGACCAGGCCACCGTGAGCGTTCCACGGGTTCACCAGATAGGCGCCACCCCAATCGAGAGCACCGCTGGCTATGTCGCGGACCATAGCCAGGGGAAGGAGCCGGTCGTCTTCCACGTCGACGCATTGCCCGTGGTGGGTGATGAAGACCTCGTCAGCACCAGTGGCGACACCGATGCCGACCCGGGTCCCGGTGGACTGATCCTCCAAGAGTGGAAGCCGAGCGCTGAGTTCTTCCAGTACGGCCAGGCGGGCCGGTGATGCCGTCGGCCACGAGTCCTTGCCGGGGAACCAGTGCGACAGCCGCGCTGCGTGGTAAGTAGGCGCTCTTGTGCACAGCTGATCTGACTCCATTCCCCAGGCTCGCAACTCCTCGGCTGCACCGGGACCGAAGGCGTGGGTGGTGTCGGCGGCAATGGCCTGACCTTGCGGAGCGTTCCTGATGATGGTGATGGCTGGGTAGGCCGAGACCTGCTCGTGAAAGGCATCCACATCATGCATGGTCAGAATGAGTTCGACACTGTATCCGCGGGTCACCAACTCGCGGAGGCGGCGGCCGTACTGGTTGCGCATCCAGCGGTCGGCGCAGATGAAGCCGAGCCGCCCTCCGGGTTTGAGTCTGCGCAGGCCGACCTCGTAGAAGCCGACGTAGATGTCTGCCCTGCCGCCCATGGTCGGGCACACCGACCGATAAGCATTCATGCGCGCAGCGGGGACATCTTCGAGCCGGATGTACGGCGGATTGCCCACCACGAAATCAACAGGGCGTAGCTCGTGGTCGGCCAGCAGATAGTCGCCTTGCCGGATCCAGCCCTGCACAACCTTGTCGACATGATCAGATTTCCAGCCATCGGCGAGCAGTTGGCGGGTTGCGAGATCCTGGCTCAACCGCACGTTGTGTGCCAGCAGGTCACCCGCCTCGACAGCGTGGACAGCATCCAACAGGGAGTATCCATGGGCGTGACATGAAGCGCTCAGGCGCGCAATGATCGGCCCGAGGAACGCCCCGGCACCGCAGGCCGGCTCCACGATGCGCACCTCGGCAAGATCCCGATCGGCCGTGTACCCGACCAGGTCGAGCATCGCCTCGACCACCCAGCGGCGGGTGAAGACCTCACCGCGCCGGAGGGCTTCGCCCAAAGAATCCGGCGGACCCAGCCGGTCAAGGCCGAACAGCTCACCAGTTGCCACGACCGCACCCTAGCCGTCACCCCAGGCAATCCCGCATGTCACATCAGAACCGCCCGAACAGCCAGTGGCCGGGCTTGCCGGGGGCGGGGTCGAGGCAGAATTCGTGCACGGCCGTGACGATCTCCGGGGCTGACACCGATCCGTCGTGGTCGCGGTCGAATGCGTTGAACACGCTTTGCACTTGGTCGTCGGGCAGGTCACAGGCTCGCAGTAAGCGGCGGAACTCCGTGGCCTGGAGAGTGCCGTTCTGGTCGTGGTCGATCAGCGTGAGTACAGCCTGGGCCAAAGGAGCGATGTCATGGTCGAATCCGTCGCCGTGGGCGACCTGGGAGGTGATCCACCGCAGAAATTCGGCCCCGCTGACCCGGCCGTCGTCATCGGTGTCGGATCTGGCCGTCACGGCTCGCCACAACGCCCGGTATCCCTGCCGAACGGCGAGAGCCTTGGCCGAGCCGGGAGGCTCGCCGAAGGCCTGCACCAATCGCAGCGCGAACACCTCGTAATCATCAAGCGTGAGGTAACCGTCGTTCGTCGCGTCGACGAGGCTGAATCGAGTCGGGTGGCTGGTCTGCGTCGCGGTCTGGAAATGCGGAACGGGAACCTCGTCGGCCAGCCGCTGATCGGTCCAGGCGATGATGTCCTGGTGGCCGGCGCCGAGCAGGTCGACGTGCGTGGCACCGTCGTGGCGGACGAAGCGCACATTGGTTCCCGCCTCCTCGATGTTCCGGACGAACCGCTCGACCACGGCCACCGGCACGATCTCGTCGGCAGCCCCCGCCGTGATCAGCACGGGCCGGTCCATCCGCACGGTCGGCACCCGACAGGCGTGCAGGATGCGGTTCATTCCCGGCTGGATGTGCAGGTCGGTGACCCCCACCTCATCGTTGGTCAGCCGGGTCGCGGCGCGGAACATCTCGACCAGCGTCACCGTCATTGCCGACTCGATCAGTGTGTCACCGGCATCGGTGAGGAACGGACGAGCGTCGAAGTCGGGGTGCGAGGTGGGAAGCCCGGCGAGCAGAAACGGGGGGAATACTGAGACCGGGGCCGCACCGTTCGCGGTGAGGATGCTGATCAGCAGCGGCAGGTGCACCGGGGGTGCGAGCGCGACAGTCCCACGGAAGTCCAGCTCAGGCGCATACCTGGCGGCCATCAGACCGACGAACAGGGCCGCGTGCCCGCCCTGGGAGAAACCCGCCACCAGCCAGCTCCGACCGATCCGACGGTCGAGCCTGCGGGCGGCGCGCACAATATCGACCACGTCGTCGGCGACCGCCTCCCCGTTGAAGTACGGATGCGGACCCGGGGTGGCCAAGCCCTCGTAGTCGGTCGCTGCGACCACATAGCCCGCCGCCAGCCACCGGGACACATGCTCACGTTCCAGCCGCGTCAGCCCCACCTGCGAGGGGGCACACAGGTCCGACAATCCCGTGGTGCCGTGGGCGTAGCTCACCACCGGCCATCCTCCAGCCGGCGCCGCACCGGCGGGCAGAAACACCGACCCGCTGATCTCACGTCCCGCTCCGTCGTATCCCACGCTCTGATACATCACGCTGATCGCGTCGGCCGCGCCAGCGGGCCAGAACTGGGCGGGCAAAGGGCGACTGCCGAGCAGGGCACCCGGCTCGGGCAGCGTAGGCGCGTCCTTGCGGTCAGGAGATTCCACAGCTACAGCCCTTCTCATTCGATTGGAACTAGGTGCGCAGCCTGAGCAGGTGAGTACCCAAACTGTCGTCGGCCGGTCCTAGGGTGCTCCTATGCCGACAGACGTGACTATCGACTGGACTCACGAGTGCCTCGAGCAGCTCGACTTGCACTGGCGGGGGCAGCTGCGCCCCCGGCTCGACGGCCTCACTGACGCCGAATATCTGTGGGAACCTGTGCCGGGGTGCTGGAGCATCCGGCGCCGCGACGAAGCAGTCTCCGCGATGGCCGCCGGGGCGGGGGACTGGGTGGCCGATTTCGAGCTGCCCGCGCCCGATCCCGCGCCCGTCACGACCATCGCCTGGCGCCTGGGGCACATCTCCATCGGGCTGTTCGCGATGCGGGCGAGTTCTCACTTCGGTGACGGCTCGGTGTCTTACCAGACCACTGACTGGCCGCCCACCGCGGCCGGGGCACTCGATCTGCTCGACCGTTCGTACGAGGCCTGGACCTCCGGGGTGCGCGCCCTCGACCCCGACGGGCTGGCCCGGCCCGTGGGCCCCGCCGAGGGGCCCTGGGCCGAACACTCCATGGCGACTCTCGTCTTGCACATCAACCGCGAGGCGATCCACCATGGCGCCGAGGTCTCCCTGCTGCGCGACCTATATCGCGCGTCGTTTCCCCCGGCGAACGGTCGCGCGTAGTCCCGGTCCATATGGTAGAGGCCGAGGCAGTACATGACCTCGAAGTATGGGCGGTGGCCGACCGCGAAACGTACATAGGGTGCGCAGCGTTGATTCGATGTTGAGGCGACAGGCATACCACGGATATTTCAGCCAGATATCACTTAAGGGGTGATGCCAGAACGTCAAGAGACCACCTCCTACGGTGGGCGAGGTATCTGCCGAACGGACACCGGCAGCCGGCGTCCGCCGCTATCTCGGCACCATCTCAGGCGGTGCGCCTGCGGCAAGCGCGGCTTTCCGTCCGAGCGGGCCGCAAAGAAAGTGGTGCTCGAAGCCCGGATCGCGCGTGTCGTGCGGCGCAACCACCGCCGTCGCGAAGACCGCCACTACCAGTGCCACCACGGGACGTGGCACATCACCAGCCAGCCCTACATGAATGTCACGTAGGAGGTCATGAGGGCACCGTTGGGCCTGGGCGGTCGAGAAGGTTTTCCAGGTCACTGATGGCCATGGGCTTGGTGAGATGGGCGTCGAAGCCTGCCTGTAGCGATTGTTGGCGGTCGGCGTCCTGGCTGTATCCGGAGTGGGCGATGAGCCAGGCAGGTTGGGCGTCCGGGTCGAGACGAAGATGGTGGGCGACCTCGTAGCCGGTGATGTCGGGCAGCCCGAGGTCGCACAGCACGAGGTCGAAGCGCTGCCGCCCGGCAGCGGCGAGCCCGTCGTGGCCAGTGTGGGCGACGGTCACCTGGTGGCCGCGGCGTTCCAGCAGAGTGCGGTAGGTGGCGGCCAGGTCGACGTTGTCTTCGATGATCAGCGTGCGGAGCGCGACCGGTGACGAGGGGGCGGCAGCGGGGGGATGTTTCGGACCGCAGCGCAGTGAGCCGATCAAAGGTAGCTGAACCTGGAATTCGGCGCCGGTGGCAGAGCCCTTGCTGTAGGCGGAGACCGTGCCGTTGTGGAGTTCGACGATGCTGCGGACGATGGACAGCCCTAGGCCGAGACCGCCCGCGTCGGTCTTCTCGGAAGGTACTGCTCTGGTGAAGACCTCGAACAACTGGTCTGCGGTGGTGGGATCGAACCCGATACCGTCGTCTTTCACCGTCAGCATGGTGTGGTAGATCCCGGTGGTCAGCTTGACGTGCACTGTTCCCCCGGGGCGGGTGTATTTGCGCGCATTGCTCAGGAGATTGCCCAGCATTTGGGCCAGCCTGATTGCATCTCCGTCCACGGGGACCGGTTGCGCTGGAAGAGATAGTCGCAGCGTTCGATCCGTCCGCGTGTACTCGGGCTGGATGTCTTGTACCACGGCCTCGACCGTGGCCCGCAGATCCATCGGTTGGCGCATCACCTCCAGCCGGCCGGTCAGTGCCCGGCTGGCATCGAGCAGGTCATCGGTCATCCGAATAAGGGCATTGACCTGCCGTTCCAGCACGGCCAAGGCGGGATGGTCGCGAATGTCCAGGCTGAGTAGTTCGGTGGCGGCCAGGACTGCGGCGAGTGGGTTGCGCAGCTCGTGGGACAGCGTGGCGATGAACCGATCCTTGGCCTGCTGCTGCTTCTGCAGTGCTTCGTCCGCGCTGGCCAGTTCCTCATAGGCATCGCGCAGCTGCTGATTGACGTCCTGCACCTCGCGGGCTCGGACGAATAGGTCGTTCTCCATCCGATCGGCCCGCATCTGCAGTTCGGCGGCGGCCCGCTGCTGATTGCGGTCGACCCCGTGACTCAGCACGAATTCTGTGACGTCCTCGGCCCGGTGAATGATGTGGGTAATTCGTCCATCGGCGTCCAGCACCGGTGTGTTGATCGGGCTCCAATATTTCTCGACGAAGTGTTCGCCCGCATTGTCGCGGTCGATCGGGATGTCGTAGCGCTGCAACGCCATTGCGTCGGTCCGACCGGTGGCCAGAACCGTATCCAGCGAGCGGTGCAGGTTGTGTACGCCGTCCGCGGTAGGGTCGTCCGGGTTGTCGGGGAACGCATCGAAAATCGGCCGTCCGCAAATGATATTTCGATCGGTGGCGGTCGCGGCCAGATACGCTTTATTAACCGCCACGATGACCAGATCTGCATCGAGCACGAGGTAGGGCGACGGAGCGGCGTCGAACAGCCGCTGGTAGTCCACGGTCTGGGCGGGGTGGTCAACAGCCAGGTCGGCGCTCATATCCTCATCACTGATCCAGTCGGTACCCGAAGCCACGAACAGTGGTGATCCGAGGTGCGGTCACCTCGTGAGCGCGAAGTTTGCGGCGTACCCGATAAATGTGTTCAGCCACGGTTGTGGACACCTGCCATTGTCTTGACGAGTCCCATACCTGCTCCAGGAGCTGTTCGGGGGAGAAGGTCTGGCCGGGCGACGCCGCGAGGAAGACCAGCAGGGTGTATTCCAGAGGGGTCAGGTCGATGGGGCTGGTTGCGGTCCGGATCTGACGGGCGGCGGTGTCGATCAGTAGCTCGCCGAGATGGATAATCGGTGTCGGCTGGTCCGGATGGGTACGCCGCAGCACGGCCCGGATCCGAGCGGCGAGTTCCCGTTGGGAGAACGGCTTGACCAGATAATCATCGGCGCCCAGTTCCAGCCCGACCACTCGATCGGTTTCCTCGCTACGACCAGTCACGATAATAATGGGCACTTGGCTGGTACTACGGAGCGTGCGGAGCAGGTCCAGTCCGCTGCCATCGGGCAACCCCAGGTCCAGCACGACCAGGTCGACCGGCTCGCGACGTAGTGTGGCCAGCCCTGACTTGACGTCCAGGGCCTCCACCACGCGGAACCCATCGCGCTCCAGGTAGGCCCGTGACATCGCCACCAGATCGAGCTCGTCGTCGATGAGCCCGATCAGGGGGCACGGACCCGATCCCTGGTCGAGGGTGTGCTGAGCAGCGGACCCCATCTGTTGATCCCATGTTGAAGGAATGTCGATAGTCTGGATACTGTCGCAAGTTATCACTGGTGGGTGACACTCAAAAGCATCAAAATTGGTCCCCCGTGTACGGGCTGTCCGCTGGACCTGGGCTGCCTGACGCCTACACCGCCTGCGACGGCCCTGCCGCACACCTCGTTCCGGTGCGCCGCGACGTCGCTTCACCGGCGCGCTGGTCACTGGTAGTCATCAACAGCTAGCGGCGATCACACCCGGAAGGCTGATGGACAGGCTGATCTCGTTCGCGAACGTCGTCGTTCCGAACTCGCGGTAGCGGGGCTTATCGAGGCGCGGAAGGATCATGATGAGCTATCACCCCTCTGATACGAGGATATCGCCAGAAAGCCGAGACCGGATCATTCGTGGTGGCTCGGTCGTAAGAGAGCTCAACGCTCTTGACGGTGTCTGGGTGGGACGTATCCGGGCACCCGGCCAGAAAAGAAGCAGCGGTGAGCGGTTCACCATCCATCAAACTGTTTTTGTGCGGACGCTGCGGCCGGTGCTCGACATGCCTCTCCTGGCCAAGGTCAGGCCGACACAGATCGCGCTGTTATTAAACTCCTACTGGGACGGTATAGCGAAAATACTGCCGGAGCCATTCGACCCCGCCGGTGATCCGAAGAACTACGTTATACAGCAGAACCAAGGCGCGGTCGCACTGCACCATGTGCTTCCATGGGTCATCGAAGTTCTCCCGGCGTGGGGAAGGTCGTTGACCGATCCCATCGCTTATGCCGATGTCATGCATGACCTGCCCACCCTCGGCGGCGAGATCATCAGAAATCACGGAGCTTCCCCCGTACCAGGTGCCACCTTCTGGCTCTCGGGTTCTGCGGGAATGGCGTCACAGTTCAGCGATGACGCCGGGCGCAAGCGTTTGCTCAGCCACCTTCGAGCATTGATTCCCAGGCCTCCCAAAGGGCTGGAAATCTAGCTCAGGGGACCTTGCGTCAGGGACGATTCGGCAGAGCCGAGCGCGCACATGTGGTGGCGCGCGCGAAGCCTGAATCTCCATCAGGGCGACGAGACCATGGACCTCCGGCTCCTGTGGCATCAGCTCGGCCAGGACACGGCCCAGCCGCAGCGCCTCCTCGCACAGCGTGGGCCGCATCCAATCGTCGCCGGCAGTCGCTGAGTAGCCCTCGTTGAACACCAGGTAGATGACCTCCAGCACGGACGCCAGCCGGGCGGCGCGCTCGCCTTCGCCGGGGACCTCGAAAGGAACGCGGGCCTTGGCGAGCGCCCGCTTGGCCCAGACGATGCGCTGCGCGACGGTCGGCGCCGGAACGAGAAACGTTCGCGCGATCTCCTCGGTCGTCAGGCCACCGAGCAACCGGAGCGTAAGCGCGACCTGCGCATCGGTGGACAACACCGGGTGGTATGAGATGAACACCAGGCGCAGCAGATCGTCGTCCACGCCGTCGTCGGAGCTCGGGTCGATCTCCGAAGCGGCCTCCTCCGTCTCGAGTTCGTGACCGAGCTCAGTGAGCTTTTGCTCGAGCCGCTCATTGCGGCGCCAGAGATCGACCGCGCGACGTTTCGCGACGGCCATGAGCCAAGCGCCCGGATTACCCGGGACGCCCGACTCCGGCCATTGCTCGAGCGCGGCGACCAGCGCGTCCTGCGCGAGATCTTCGGCCACACCGACGTCGCGCACCATCCGCGTGAGCCCGGCGATGAGTCTGGCCGACTCGATCCGCCAGACCGCTTCGATCGCGCGGTGCGTGCTGGGTGCTGTCACGGCGTCCCATCAGAGCAGCTTCATCCATGCCACCGCAAGTCGTCGTCGCTGGTATGAGGTCAGGTATTGATCAGCGATCCTTGCTGTATATACGGGGATGCAGATAATTGTACTTCTCGACATGCCCACCGCGGATTGCCTTATCGAGTAGATCTGTGGCTATCTCGGCTATGCGACAAGAGTCTTGGACTACGGTGGCGCGCAGAGCTGTCGTTTGCGAGTCTATGAGGGCTCTGGCCTCTGGTGTGCCGTCGACCCCAACAACGACGATCGAGCCATCATTTCCGAGACCGAGCAAGCCCAGAGCGTCAACCGCGCCCAGGGCCATCTCGTCATTCGTGCAGAATATATAATTCGGAACCACGCCTTCTTTTGACCGAAGATTCGCGCACACTATTTCACGAGCGTTTGCTCTATTGAATTCACCATCTTCGTCGATGACAAATTTTGCATCTTTGAACCAATTTCTCATCTGCTTGACGAATGCGGTTTGGCGTCCGGTGTGCAGCTTACTTCCTATTATCAGTATCTCGGGACAAAGAATTCTCATCCTTGTGGCGTGTTCCCCCACGTAGTCCGCTGCGCAATGCCCGATGACGTCGGGGTGATATCCCACGAAAGCCGTACCGATCGGGTATTCTTCGGCGTCATCGAACGGATCGATATCAATAAGGATAATCGGATAGTCGGTCGAGGAGCAGAACTCTTTCAGGTCGCGCCGTAGCAATTCTGGTTCGGCTGGACTTATGATCCCTCCGATATATCTGCCGCGTTGTCTGCTCAAATTCCGAAAATGGCGTACCTGGCCAAGGTGTACGTAGTCTCGTTCGGGGATCTTCAGTACGAGGTCGAACCCACGTCTGTCTAGAGAGTTGTGTAGATCTTGAATGAGTCCTGCGACCCAGCGCTTCTCGGTAAATGCGCACAGGATTAAGAAGACTTGATTATTCTGTATGGGAATTTGATCCTTCTTCTTAAGGTGCAGAGTGACGCCAAGAAGGGATATGCCACTTACTCCTAGTAGCAGGAAAAGCCACAGTGGCGCTTGATATGTCAGGAATTGATTGCCAACGACCTGGCTCACGCCAGCTATCGTTGCGACGGCCAACCCGCTGACGACTGACGTGACGAGTGCAAATCGTGCCGGATACGCGTCCCTGTCCAGAATTTTCACGGCGCCTCGCTTGGTCAGCTCTGGTATCCGTCAGAACACCCGGTGGTCGCGCAGCTGAGGATAGTTGATGAGCGTAGGTATCTGCACCGACGAGGTTCCCGCTCGATGCGGCGCGTCATCAGGTAGTCGTAGAGGGTGGTTGGCCGGAGCCAGGCGCCCGAGTTGCGTGGAACGTCCGGCTCCGGCGGCTGCCCGAGCGTCTTACGACTCCTGCAGCGTGGCCACCTGCGCGCAGGCTTTCCTCTTGCTCCCTCGTTGTCCTTGCCCATCTCGGTGAGCAGTTCCTCGCTGGGCGCAACCCCCGCTTCGGAGTCCTTGTCGGCCTTGACGATGGGCATGAATCACATCGCTGTGTCTCCTTACCAGTCGGATTGAAAACTAAGCAGCTGGTGCGGTCCCGACCGGCTAACCTGGTTCCAGCTACGCGTCGAACGAGGGGCGGCGACATCGATACGACGAGTCAGGCCATCTTGGCCGAGGGGTTGGTCAAGCGCTTCGGCGAGACCACCGCGCTGGGCGGGGTGGATCTCGCGGTCAATGCCGGCACCGTCCTCGGCCTGCTCGGTCCGAACGGCGCGGGCAAGACCACCGCTGTTCGTGTCCTCGCCACTTTGTTGCGGCCCGATGCCGGGTACGCCTCCGTCTGCGGTTACGACGTGGTCCGCCACGCTCATCAGGTGCGCCAGCTCATCGGGTTGACCGGGCAGTTCGCATCGGTCGACGAATCCTTGACCGGAACCGAGAACCTGCAGCTCATCGCCAGGCTGCTCGGAATGTCCCGGCGAGATGCCAAGCGGCGCGCCCACGCTCTGCTCGAGGGTTTCGGCCTGGCGGATGCGGCCGGACGAGCGGCGAAGACCTATTCCGGGGGCATGCGCCGCAGACTTGATCTGGCGGCGAGTCTGGTCGGCCGGCCGCAGGTTCTCTACCTTGATGAACCGACCACGGGGCTGGACCCACGCAGTCGCCTCGACCTCTGGGACCTGGTGCGCGTGCTGGTGGCCGATGGTGTCACAGTGCTGCTCACCACGCAGTACCTGGATGAGGCCGACGAACTCGCCGATGAGATCGTGGTCATCGACGGCGGCAGGGTCATCGCGACCGGGACACCAGAGGAGTTGAAGGCCAAGACCGGCGCCCAATGCCTTGTCGTGCGCCCGGCGGATCGAGCGAACCTGCCCGTCGTCATCGCCGTGGTGGAGGAGCTCACCGGTGTCACACCTGAGGTGGACGGCCAGTTGGTGACGGCTCCGGTCACCGATCCAGCGGTGCTCCCGGCCGCGGTGCGTCGCCTCGATATCGCCGGCGTGGTCATCACCGAACTCACGCTCCGCAGCTCCAGTCTGAATGAGGTGTTCCTGTCTTTGACCGGGCGTTCGGCGGACAAGACGCAGACCGAAGAGACATCCACATGACTGCCACAACCGCGACCGCGCCGGCCGCACGGGAACTGGCTCCGAGAGTCCGTCTCGTCGAAGGGCTGCGGCAGACGATGACCCTCGCGTGGCGCACGCTGGTGCAGATCAGGCACAACCCGTGGGAGCTGGCGGACTTCAGTATTCAGCCGATCATGTTCGTGCTGCTGTTCACCTACGTGTTCGGCGGCGCGATCGCCCCATCGACCGGCGAGTACCTGATCTTCGCGCTGCCCGGGCTCATCGTGATGAACATGTTTTTCGTCGCCATGTACGTCGGCATGGGGCTGAACACGGACCTGACCAAGGGCGTGTTCGACCGGCTGCGCTCGCTGCCGCTCGCCCGGTGGGCGCCATTGACCGGCCGTATTACCGCGGACTTGGTGAAGCAGGCCTGGTCGATCGCTCTGCTGCTCGGTATCGGCGCGGTCCTCGGCTTCCGGATCGGCACCTCAGCCATCGACGTCCTGGCGGCAATCGCGCTGATCCTGGTCTTCGCGCTTGCCTTCTCCTGGGTGTCGGTACTGGTGGGAGTGCTCGCCAAGGACCCGGAGAGGGTGCAGCTCTTCGGTATGACCACGCTCTTCCCGATCACGTTCGTCAGCAACGCCTTGGTGCCGACCAACACGATGCCGGGCTGGCTGCAGGCTTTCGTGAGCGTCAATCCGGTGACGCTGCTCGCCGACGCGGCACGCGGACTCATGGTCGGCGGCCCGGTGGCGGGGCCGGTCCTCTGGTCACTGTTGTGGGCGGCTGTACTCGTCGCCGTCTTCGCGCCGCTCTCCTTGTGGGCACTCAAACGCCGAGTATGAGGGAATAATGGCGTTGTCGTCGGGCATGGTCCTAGCCGCCGGCCATGGCCCCCACGACCAGGAACGGCTCGGCCCCGGTAGCGACCGGGCCGGGCAATGGGGTGTCGGGTGAGTCGTGGGACAGATCCTGTTCGCAGGCGAAGAACCGCACAAATGCTCGACGTTGGTGCGTGACGTGGTCGCGGATCGTGCCGCGCAGCATCGGAAAACGAGCCTCGATCGCGTCGAGGACTGAACGCTGGGTGGCCGGACCTTCGACATGGAGTTCCACCTCACCCTGCACGTGGGCGAGGTTCCGCAGATGGGCCGGGAGAACGACGCGGATCATGACAGCGTCTGCACTTCAACGGACAGTACGGACGGAAGATCACGCACGATGGGCGCCCAACTGTCCCCGGAGTCGGTCGAGGCGTACACCTGCCCTCCGGTGGTGCCGAAGTACACCCCACACGAATCGAGCGAGTCGACGGCCATCGCGTCGCGCAGCACGTTGACGTAGCAGTCGCTTTGCGGCAGGCCTTTCGTAAGCGGCTCCCACTCGTTTCCGCCGGTGCGGCTGCGGTAAACCCGCAGCTTTCCGTCCAGCGGAAAGTGCTCCGAGTCGCTCTTGATCGGGACGACGTAGATGGTGTCCGGTTCGTGTGCGTGCACATCGATCGGGAACCCGAAGTCGGTCGGCAGATTTCCGCTGATCTCGTGCCACGACTCACCGGCGTCGTCGCTGCGCGTGACATCCCAGTGCTTCTGCATGAACAGCACATCCGGTCGCGACGGGTGCATGGCGAGGTTGTGCACGCAGTGGCCGACCTCGGCATCCGGGTCGGGGATACCCTCGGATTGCAGACCGCGGTTGGTCGGCCGCCACGTCTTACCGGCGTCATCGGTCCGGAACACCCCTGCGGCCGAGATCGCGACGAAGATCCGCCCAGGGTCGGTCGGATGCTGAATGATCGTGTGCAGGCACATCCCGCCGGCACCGGGCTGCCAGGAGGATCCCGTGTCGTGACCGCGCAGCCCGGACAGCTCCTGCCAGCTCTGCCCGCCGTCGACCGAGCGGAACAGGGCGGCGTCCTCCACCCCGGCGTAGACGGTGTCCGGATCGGTCAGCGAGGGCTCGAGATGCCAGACCCGGGCGAACTCCCAGGGGTGTGGCGTGCCGTCGTACCACTGGTGCGTGCCCGGGACGCCGTCGTAGATGAACTCGTTACCCACCGGTGTCCACGTCGCGCCGCCGTCGTCGGAACGCTGGATCAACTGCCCGAACCAGCCCGAGGACTGCGACGCATACAGCCGGTTCGGTTCAATGGGAGATCCCGTGACGTGGTACATCTCCCACCCCGCGAAGTGCGGGCCGCTGACGTCCCACCGCTCACGCTTGCCGTCGGCCGTCAGCACGAACGCGCCCTTACGTGTCCCCACCAGTACCCGTACCCCGCTCATGAGATTTCCTCCGCCCATCGTCGGTCTGACCTGCTGGTCGCAGCTCATGCACTCTATGACGACGGTCCGACAGAAAACTCATCGCTCGCTCGCGGAGGATGGCGCTGATGCCGTAGCCAGGGGCGAGAATGCCGTGCGGGTCGAACTCCGCCTTGACGGCGAGCAGTTGCGGCCGGCGTGGTCCGAAGTGCGTCTCCCAGTCCGCTCATTCCCCTCCTCTCTTCTTCGCACATCCTGCTGTGGTGTCGACCGGAATCCTGACCGACGCCGATGACTGGAGCGTCGCGCGTAGGGTGGCGTTCGTGCCTGTTCGTACCGACACCATCGGCAGCAGTGAGGTCCGGCCGGAGGACCTGGAGCAGTACCGCCGGGAGCTCACCGGCCACTGCTACCGGATGCTTGGCTCCGGCTTCGAAGCCGATGACGCCGTGCAGGACACGATGGTGCGGGCCTGGCGGGGCATCGACAGCTTCGAGGGTCGGTCGTCCGTGCGGTCCTGGCTGTACCGAATCGCCACGAACGTGTGCCTGGACATGATGCGGGGTCGCCAGCGCCGGGCCCGGCCGATGGATTTCGGGCCGTCCTCGACGGCCGATTCGTTCACCGGTGCCACGCTCCCCGAACATGCCTGGGTGTCTCCAGTCCCTGATGCCCGCGTCCTGCCTGGCGACGGTGATCCCGCCGAGCAAGCGGTGTTGCGCGAAACCATCCGCCTGGCGTTCGTCACTGCGCTGCAGCATCTGCCCGCTCGGCAACGCGCGGTGCTGATCCTGCGCGAGGTGCTGCGCTGGCAGGCGACCGAGGTGGCCGAGCTGCTGGAGACCAGCGTGGCATCGGTCAACAGCGCGCTCCAGCGAGCCCGAGCCACCCTGGCGGCCCATGACGTCGGCGATACCGGAGCCTCGCAGACCGTGTCCGCCGACCAGCAGGCGCTGCTCGCCCGCTATGTGGACGCCTTCGAGCGCTACGACATCAACTCGCTCGTCTCGCTGCTGCACGACGACGCCGTCATGTCGATGCCGCCCTACAACTTCTGGCTACGTGGGCCGGTCGAGATGGGCCGATGGTTCCTCGGCCAGGGCAGTGGATGCCGTGGCTCGCGCCTGGTGGCGACCTCGGCCAATGGCTGTGCCGCGTTCGGCTCGTACCGTCTCGATACTCAGGGGGGCCACCAGCCGTTCGCTCTCCAGGTCATCGAGATCTCAGGCGACCGGATCGTCGGGCACCACAACTTCCTCGACACCAACCTATTCGCCGCTTTCGGTCTCCCCGCCCGCCTGGAACCCTAGGATCTCACCCAGACCGAGCAGGTCGAGCAGCTCCGACAGCTCCGCACATACCTCACGCAGCCGGAGCGAGCAGTCCAGACGCCGGGCTGTGAGCCGCAGCCGCATCAGCTCGTCCACCACAGCCAGGTCGGGACGGCCCGGCCCGGTCAGCGGCCAGCTCGCCACCTCGGTGTCACCGCAGACGAGCAGCACCATCGCGTACGTGTCCCGTCGCAGCACGTAGCTAAGACGGCTGTGGACGGCGGAACTCATCGCCCACCACTACCTGACCAAGGCCGAGTACGAGCAGACGGGTAAGGCCTACTACTTTGAGGGTGCACAGCCCGTTGAGGGACCTGGCATGAGCTGCTTCCTGTATGACAGCTGATCTGTAACGATGTTATAGTTTTGTTTATGGCGACAGATCCGGTCGAAGGTGTGCTGTGGACGCAGGGAGCGCAATGATGGACACCGTGGACGAGATGAACTCGCGGGCGTTGATGCGGGCCGCGGACGCCGACCGGGAGCGGGTCGCGGAGGAGCTGCGCCTCGCGCATGCCGAAGGCCGTCTCGACCTTGCCGAGTATGACGAGCGGGTGCGGCGGGCATGGGCGGCCCGGACCTACCGTGAACTCCAGGTGCTCACCGATGACCTGCCACCGGCTACGGCCACGCCCGCTGGGACCGATCTTGACGTGCGTCGTCGTTCGCCCTGGCGCGGGCATGCCGCCGTCTGGCTGAGTGTCAGCGTGATCAACCTGGTGATCTGGGCAGTGGTGTCGTTGTTTACCCCGGTCGACCCGTGGTGGATCTGGGTAGCCGGCCCGTGGGGCGCGGTGCTGCTGGTCGGCTGGATAACGGAGCGGGTGAGTGGCGCGAAGCCGTCCCGTTGAACCCGATAGCAGAGCCCGGTTTGGAGCCGGACGTGACCTGGACGTAAACTGTGCTGTCGGCGCGAGAATCCGCGTCGGTTCCTCGCGTGTCTGCAGGTATCTGCGCAGGCGTTCTGCTTAGCAGTGCGTTCCCGCACCCGCCTCCCGCACGTCTTGGAGCTGGCGTGTGCCTGCGTCGCGGCAAGGTCGTTGACCGCTGGGGCGGGCAGCGGCGTGGCGAATCGGCAGGAACGCGGAGGACATGGGCAAGAAGGATGGGGCCATCGAGGTCGAGGGCCGGGTGGTCGAGCCACTTCCCAACGCGATGTTCCGCGTCGAGTTGGAGAACGGTCATCGTGTTCTTGCGCACATCAGTGGCAAGATGCGTCAGCACTACATCCGCATTCTGCCCGAGGACCGGGTGGTTGTGGAGCTCTCGCCCTATGACCTTTCGCGTGGCCGCATCGTCTACCGCTACAAGTAACCCCTACCCCCCGCCAAGCACGGCGGGGCCGGACACAACTGAAGGCCCGGGACTGTGCTGCAGTCCCGCGACCAGGAGAGATGACGTGAAGGTCCAGCCGAGCGTCAAGAAGATCTGCGACAAGTGCAAGGTGATCCGCCGTCACGGCGTGGTCATGGTGATCTGCGAGAACCTGCGCCACAAACAGCGCCAGGGCTGAGCAGCGCACGACGTCGCCGGTCTCCGGCGCACAAGAAGACCTCCTCGTGCCAGCCGATCCAGCCGGGATCGGTGCACCCCCGGACTTCAGGCCGGGGCCCTCGGATGACGACTGTTGAGTCGTTGTCAGGTGGGACGGATGGGGAGCAGACCTGGAGACGACGAGACAGGAGAGATCGCCGAATATGGCCCGACTCGCCGGTGTCGACCTTCCCCGCGAAAAGCGGATGGAGATCGCGCTGACCTACATCTACGGCATCGGCCGTACCCGCTCGCACGAGATCCTGGACGCCACCGGAGTCAGCCCCGACCTGCGCTCCAAGGATCTCTCCGACGAGGACCTCGTCTTGCTGCGGGACTACATCGAGGACAACTACAAAGTCGAGGGTGACCTCCGTCGTGAGGTCCAGGCCGACATCCGCCGGAAGATCGAGATCGGCTGCTACGAGGG
>JBOHHE010000429.1:0-4394 GCA_050700355.1 Pseudonocardiaceae bacterium | reverse complement strand
GGTCGATACCGCCATGGCGCGTATCGACCGAGGCGAGATGGCGGCATTCGCCGAGTACGACCTGTTCTACGGCCTGACCGGGATCGGTCAACTCCTGCTCCAGCATGCTCGCGGAAGCGACGCGCTCGGACGGATTCTCGGTTACCTGGTTCGTCTGACCGAACCGCTGCGCATCGACGGAACCTTGGTCCCTGGCTGGTGGGCTTTCCACGACCCCGACCCCCTCGTGCCGACCCCAGGCGGGCACGGGAACATCGGGATCGCCCACGGCATTACCGGCCCCTTGGCGCTGCTCGCCCACGCGATGCGCCGGGGGATCATCGTGGCAGGCCACTTCGGCGCCATCACACGGATCTGTGCTCATCTGGACGCTTGGCGCCACGACGGCGAGTCCGGACCGTGGTGGCCACAATGGATCACCCAGGACGACCTGCGCACCGGGCGGGTGAAGCAGACCGGCCCGCTGCGGCCGTCCTGGTGCTACGGCACTCCCGGCATCGCCCGCGCCCAGCAGATCGCCGCCATCGCCACCGGCGACACATCGCGTCAGGCGATGGCCGAACACGCCCTGGCCAGCTGCCTGTCCGACCCTGCCCAGCTACACCGAATCACCGACACCGGCCTGTGCCACGGCTGGTCGGGGCTGTACCAGACCGCCTGGCGTGCCGCGCACGACGCGCTGACCCCGACGATCAGCTCCCGGCTGCCGCACCTGGCCCAACTGCTCACCCGGCACGCCGAACCCGCCGAGCACCACGACGTGGGACTTCTCAACGGAACCGCCGGCCTCGCCCTCGCGCTGCGCACCGCCACCCGCGCCAGGCCCCCGATCTCCGGATGGGACTCATGCCTGCTGATCACCTGAACCCGAGCCCGGCCACCTACGCACACCAGGCACAGACGGCGGCGGCACCGCCGAAGGAGACGGCCGAAGGTGTGCTCGCTGTTCTAGCCGGCTCACCCCCCGACCAGGTGGCCACTGGACTCGGCATGACCGCCGCCGACCTCGCCGACGCGATCGAGACGTATCAGCAAGCCGGACACGCCGCGCTCGAAATCCAGACCACCACCCGCGACTGGTACCAGGTCCGCGTCCAGTTCCCCGAGTGGGCCACCGCCGAGAACACCGCGGCCACCCACCTCGGCCCGCAGCTTCAGCACCTCCAAGACACCGGCGTGATCACGGCGTGGTGGTTCATCCGCAAAGCCCCCTGCTGGCGGCTGCGCATCAAGCCCGGCCACGACGTCACGCCCGCCGGCTCACCGAGCTCGCGGCAAGCCTTCGCGAACTACTGGCCTACGATGCTCGCCCCACCGGCGCGCTGTTCGGCACGGACGGCCCGCTGACCTTCGCCGCATCCTGGGCCACCGCGTTCCACCAGGCCGGACAAGCACTCACCGCAGCGGCCAACGAGAACATGCTGGAACGGGGAACCCGGGACATCCTCGCTCACCACGTGATCTTCCACTGGAACCGGATCGGCTTGCCCTACAAGACACAAGGCATCCTCGCCCACGCGGCCAAAACCGCCATCCTCAGTTGATGTGACAGAGGCTCCCGCGCCGGTGTCGCCGCCTGGGCGACCGGGCTGGTACCAGGCCAGGATCTCGTCAGCGCGAGAATTTCCTGGGCGACGTTGTGCGCGGCTCGGTGGATGTCCAAGGTGGCCACATTCGGCCGAACGCCGAGCCACCGAACGCCGGGCCGTACGGTTGCGTGACATTCGCTCGGTCTGGTACAGCCACCCCTCGCATTTCGAGTTGCCCGAGGGCATGTCCCGGCCGGAGCGCCGCCATGCCGCGGCCGAGGCTCGGGTAGGGGTGGCCGGGGTGCTGTGCAGCTTGGATGTGTTGTGGGTGAATTACCCGTCGCGGGAGTCCGACGCGCTCAAGCCCCGCCAGCTCGATGTCGCCCGCCGCTGCGGCCTGCGGGTGCCGCCGACGCTGGTCACGAACAGCCCGGCCGGTGTTCGGGACTTCGCCGTTGTGGCCGGCGGGCCGCTCGCGGGCAAGAACCTCTCCGCCGCGTCCCTGGTCGAGTCCGGTCACCTCCAGACCGCCTACACCCGGCGGTTCGAACCGTCCGACCTGGCCGACCTGTCTGGTGTGGAGACCACCGCGCACCTCTTCCAGCAGTTCATCGACGACAAGTCCTGTGAAGGGCCACTGTGGTCGGCGAGCGGGTGTTCGCGGCCGCGATCCACGCTGGCTCGGCCGCCGCGCGGATTGACTTTCGCGCCGACTATCCCAGCCTCGACTACTCGGTGATCGAGCCGCCCGCAGCGGTCCGGGACGGCATGCTCGCGTTCCTGCGCGTGTTCGATCTGTCCTTCGGCGCGTTCGACTTCGCCGTCACCACCAGTGGAGAATGGATCATGTTCGAGTGCAACCCGTTCGGGGCCTATGGCTGGCTCGAAGACGCCCTCGGCTTCCCCATAACCTTGGCTCTAGCCGATCTGCTGGAGTCCGGAGCCCGCGTGTGAACTATCCCACCGACCTAGGCCCCCAGGAGCAGCAACGTGCCCGGGTCCGGCTCGCCGAGCTTGCCGAGCAGTTCACCGCGAGGGGAGTCCTGCGGACCGCGGTGTGGCGGGAGGTGTTCGAGCGGACTTGGCGACACCCTTACATACCGGGCTACTACCCGGACAAGGACAGCCCAGTCGTACTGTGCGTGAATCACGCCCGCCGAGCCGAGTGGCTCGATGCCGTTTACACCGATACAACGCTGATCACCAAGCTCATGCCGGTCCCGTTGTCGAGGGAGTTGCGGCCCGCCACCGGGACGATCTACACCAGTTCGTCCACACTTCCGTCACTGGTGCTGCAAATGCTGGAGGAACTCGACGTCGCCGACGGGCACCGGGTGTTGGAGATCGGCACCGGCACCGGCTACAACGCCGCGCTGCTGTGCGCCCGAGTGGGCAGCGCCCAGGTCACCAGTGTCGACATCGATCCCGAGCTGGTCGACCTGGCCAGCGAGCGACTGGCCGCCAACGGTCACACCCCAATCCTGGGCGTAGTCGACGGCCAGGACGCCTACCCACCCGGGGCGCCGTATGACCGGATCATCTCGACGTGCGCCGTGCCCGCCATCCCGGACGCCTGGCTCGCTCAGGCCGCACCGGGTGCGGTGATCCTCACCGACGTGCGCGGCTCATTGGGCGGCACCCTGGCCAAGCTCACCGTCGACGCTCGCAGTACTGCGGTCGGCCGGTTCCTGCCGTACTGGGCCGGGTTCATGACCATGCGCCACGAGGTCGATCCAGCCGAGACCTCCCGGCCGTGGGTGTGCGAGCCGTCCTCAGAGTCCGTGACTTCGATCGATCCAGCTCCGCTGGCCATGCACGGCCTGGTCGGCTTCGTCGTCCAGTGGCACCTGCCCAATGTCACTCGCGCTCACACGGTCGACGACGACGGCCAACCGGTGGTCGACCTCGTCGCTGACGACGGATCCCGCGCCGAGGTCGCCATGACGCCAGGCCCGGCAGGTTACCGCGTGCGCCAGTATGGCCCGCAACGGCTCTGGGACCGCGTCGAGCAAGCCGCAACTTTCTGGAACGACGAAGGCCAGCCCTCCTACGATCGGTTCGGCATCACCGCCACACCACACAGCCAGCACGTCTGGTATGACGACCCAGACGGCCCACAACGCTGGCCACTGCAAGACTCCCAGATCGCCCCATAACCGGCCTCACGAGGTCACCCAAGCCCCGGCCCTAATCCTCGGCATTGATATCCCCCCTCGGCTGCCATGTATGCCAGCGAAGCCCACTCCGCCCTCGGTGGTGCCGACCGTCTGAATGCCGCCGTGGACTGGGCACGCATCACCGTGGACCAGTTCACCACCGAGGCTGAGCCCAAAGCTCAGTACATCGCCAGCGCCCGATTCATTCTCGCGCACGCCTACCTGACAAAGGGAGACCTGGAGGCGGTCGGCGAGCACCTCGTCCCGATCCTGCACACCACCACCGCCGAGTACCGCACTGTGCCGACCATTGGCAGGGCCCGCTCCCTGCACACCCTGCTCGCCCAGCGCGCCGAATTCATCACCCACCCCACCGCAACTGGAGCTAGGCACCCCTACCTGACAATCCGGGGCATATCCGCTGGCCGGTCTTTGGGGCGAACCGAAGTCTTCGTTCCGGCCTAGCCGGATTGAATCGCCCCGGCGAGCCCGGGCGATTCAGACCTCCAATGGCGGAGATCGGGTTCCGGCGAGTAGCCTCGCCGTCGGAGACGATTGACACGCATGGTTTGCAGCGGCACAGGCGGCGCCCATTGCGCAGGGGACGCGACCAGGGAGGCACGATGGCGATATCGGAGTTCGTCAAGCGCAAGCTGGCGATGGCCTACTATCGCTTTGACCACGACAAGGACGGGGTCGTCACCGAAGG
>JBOHHE010000428.1:0-95976 GCA_050700355.1 Pseudonocardiaceae bacterium | reverse complement strand
CGAGCAGCCTCCGGATGACCGCACACTGAGCATCCTTCGCGCCGGTCACGAGTGCACCGCCGATCTTGGGGGCACGGTGGGGGCACGAGAGGGCGTGGCCAGGTAGGCCTCATCGATCGCCCGACGCATCCGGTCCTCGCTGTTGGGCATGAGGTGCCCGTAGGTGCTGAGCACGAGCGTGGCGTTGCGGTGGCCCATCCACTCGGCGACGGCGACCACGGACTCCCCGGCCGCGAGCAGGACGGAAGCGAAGTGGTGGCGCAGATCATGCGTGGTGGTGCCTGACGGGAGCTCCGGGAGCTCCGCGGCCTTCGCAGCCCCGGCTGGGAGCATCGCGTTGGCCTTGCGGATGATCGCGTTGGCCTTGCGGATCACGGTGTTTGCACCGTCAATAAACTTGCCGAATACAGACCGCTCGCAGTAGTAATCTTGGGCTATCGGCCGGTTCGTGCGGGTGTGGAAGATCAGCCCGGACCGGCTACGTGAGCATGTCACCTCGCGCGGGCATGAGCACTCGATATCCGTGCTCGGCGGATGCGCCGCGAGGTGTACGGCCAGCGCGTCGGCGACCCACTGCGGCAAAGGGATCCTGCGGCGGCTGGACACCGTTTTCGGCTTCACGAGTGCGCGGGTGGTCTTGTGGGACTGGTGTTCCACACGAACCGTACGGCGCAGGAAGTCGACGTCAGATACCCGCAACCCCAGCAACTCCCCGATCCGTAAGCCGAGTCCAGCCTGGACGATCACCATGGCCCGGTATCGGGATGCCAGCGCGTCCGCCGCTTCCACCACCGCGAGTACCTGAGCGACCGACAGAGGCACCACCCGGTCTGGCTCGGCTCGCGGCAGCGTCAACCGCACGGCTGGTGAGGCCGCCAGTTTGCGGTCAGCCACCGCGTCAGCGCATGCCGACCGCAGGATTGACACAACCTTGGCGAGCGAAGAGGGTGCCATTACCCTGGCCCGATCGCTCACCCACGCCTGCACCTCACTCGGCCGTACAGCCACCAGCCGCCGGGTGCCTAGAGGCACCGCCTCGATGTGGTTGCGGATGAACCGGTCGAGACGCTTGTAGGTGTCGGGGCCGACCGAGCGCCGCTCCAGCCAGGCCCGGCACTCCTGGCCCACCGTGGTCCGATCGTCCTGGTCGATGTAGACACCGCGGGCCGCGTCGGCTTCCATCGCCGCAGCGTGCCGTTTCGCTTCGCTCTGCTTGGCGAAGCTGGCCTTGCGCTGGCGGCCATCTGGATCGCGCCACCGAGCCAGCCAGGTCACTTTGCCGTCGCGGATGCGCTTCTCAACGCTCGACATCGTCAGCTCCGGCGGCGCGGCGACTCGGTTGCTTCCGCTGCAACGCGATCACCTGGTCGCGTGGGTAGCCGCGCTGTTCGGAAATCCCGTAGCGGCGCATCGTTGACCGCACTGACTCGGGGGCGATGTTCAGGTGCTCGGCGACTTCCTCGCGGGTCATGAGGTCGCTCACGCGGCAACCAGCTCGTAGCGGCGGCGTAGCAGCTGACAGGCGGAGTGTGCGATGTGCCAGTAACGGGTCATAGACCGCAGTATGCTCCGCAACGGAGCAGAGTGCAAGGAGCGCACTTCCGCTCCGATCGAGCTTATTAACGCTAGCAGCCCACTACATCCATCGTGGTGGAGATATCACGGCGCACACCCGCACAAGTGCGTGGTGCGCGATAGATGTTACCTAACCGTTATTCCCCGCAGCTTGCAACGATGTGCGCTATTGACAGTTGATGACAATCAAAAATGAGGCGCCGATCACGCTTTCAGCTGGTCAGCCGGGTGGGGTGTAACTGGGGTTGCACCTACTGGAGTCCCCCGCATAGAACTCATGACGTGGTTATTGATCACTGCTACCAGCGTCAGGCGTCTGACAACGGGACAGGTCTTGATGGCGCTGCACCCTTCGATTAACACAATCCGTAGTCACGCTGAGCGATGAACCGCCACGGAGCGCGATATCTAGCGCGACACGCCGTCGCGTCGGTCTGGCGCTGATACGCCCGAGATCAACGTACCGATCCCTCCCCTAGCGGCCACCCAACAGAAGGGCTGACGAACACGATGGCAGAAAAGCATCTTACAATCGAGCAACTATCTGAAAGATTGAGTGTGCCGGTGACCACGATCTATCAATGGAACAGTAAGGGCACCGGGCCGAAATGCTTGCGCGTAGGCCGGTTTGTCCGTTACCGCATAGCCGACGTCCTCGCTTGGGAAAAGACACGCGCTAGAGGAAAGACTCCGATCAGTTGATGTCCAGATTAATGAATGAAATAGCGGAAGGGTGTCCAGTGAAGTGCGAGCGAGTTTGGAGCGAGAAGCGGCTGCTCGTGCGCGGTGAGCTCGGCTGGCATACCGATAGCCCGGATCTGGTTGCGGCGCGGGCGCTTCGGGAGCGGGTCGGGCTGGCTGGCCGGGTGCCGGTATTCGCCCAGCCGGATATCGAGGCCCCGGAGACCGATCGCGATGTGCTTGGCGCGGCCGGGGCATGGCTGTGTGTGGGTGTCGTTGTGGTGCTGATCGTCGTCTTGGTCTGCCGCCAGCTCTGGCTGTGGTTGTTGTGACCGCGCGTCCGTCCACTCCGTTACTTCCAGGAGGGCGTCGTGAGCCACGTCACGCCCAGGTTGATGTTGAGGAGACCGTCGAGTTCGCCGCTGTGCCCGTGGCCTCTGCGCCTGAGCCGGTGATCGCTGACCACCGGCTGAAGGTGATGACCGATGTGATCGCCGAGGCGCTCTCGCGTACTCATCTACTCGAGATCGGGTTCGTGCGGATCACTGCTCACCCGATTGGCGGTGGGCGGCTGGCGGTGGAGGTCTGCCCGGTGCGCTACACGGAAATCGGTGAGCGGCCGGTGACCGTGACGGTGCGGGTGGCGCTGCCGGGGCAGCCTGCCGGGGTGGAGCCTGCCGGGGTGCAGGTCCCTGTGGTGGAGGGTCAGGACGGCGAGGAGCGCGACGTGATCGTCTCCGAGGAGGAGATCGCTGGCCGTGGCTGAGCGGCAAGTCGATCTGTTCGGTGCGCCGGTCCCGGTTTCGGTTTCGGTTTCGGTTTCGGTTTCGGTGGGGGATGCGCTCGCGCGCGAGCGTGCGCGGGTGGTGTTGTCGCGTCAGCTGCCGTGCCGGGCGCGGTGTGATTGCCAGGACATCATCGTGTGGGCGTGGACCGAGGCCGGGGAGCGGATGCCGGTGGATGCCGCGCCCGCTGAGCACGGCGGGTCTCTAGTGCTGACCGTTGACTCCGGCGGGCAGGTGCACGCGCGGGTGGTGGACCGGAGCAGCGCGTCGGCTCGCGCGGCGGCCGCCGCCGGCATCGAGCTGCACCGGCCGCACTGGGCGAGCTGCCCGTACGCCGAGGTGCATCAGCGCCGGGCCGCGCGTGCTCGCAGCCGCGGCAGGGGTACCCAGCGCGGCCACCGGAGATGAGCGCGCTGCGTTTCGACTGGGAACGCCAGCTGAGATCGGCCGCGCTGGCGCCGCATCACCGGTTCACCGCGCTGGTGCTGGCGACCTACGCGGGACCCGACGGCGCCGGTGCGCGGCCTGGGGAGGCGAACCTCGCCCAGGCCACCGGGAAAACGCCTCGCACCGTGCGCCGTCATCTGGACGCTCTGCGCAGCACCGGATGGGTGGCCCGCGTCTGCCGGGGCAGCTCGCGCGGCACTCGTGGCGCCGCGGACGTCTACCAGCTGACCATCCCGATCACCGTCCAGCGGACATCAACCGGCATCGGCGACGACACCCCGAGTACCTCGGCCCCGCCCAGCCACCGGACACCGGGCACGGCCCGCCACCGGACATCGGGCACCGCCACGGCGGCGACGCACCGGACATCGGTGTCCGGGACCACCGGACATCGGCGACCGGAACCACCGGACATCGGTGTCCGCCCACCATGCAGTGATCATGCAGAGACCATGCAGGGGGACGCGCGCGCGGGCCAGGGCCGGCCACCGGCCACCTGCCTGGCCCATCGCGACATGGCCGCTGCGGGTCCGTGCGCAGCGTGTGGGGATCACCGCCGGACACGGCAGGCATGGGACAGCGCTCAGGCCCACGCCGCCACGGTCGCCGCTGTGGCGGCGCGCCGAGCCGCCGCCCAGCGTCGCGCCGCCCAGATCGCGGCCTGCTCGTTGTGCGACGAGCGTGGCTACACCGGCACCGTCTGGTGCGACCACGACCCCACTACCGCCGCCCGCGCCGCCCGGGGCCTTGCCGCCGCCCGCGCCGCTGTGCACCTCAACCGCGGCCGCTCCCGCCGGGCACCGGACACCCGGGCACCGCTGCCCGGGCAGCGGCCCCTGATCGGCGTGGTCACCGGCGAGGGCCAGGACGTCCCGCCCGCACCACCAGACACCGCGCCCGCCGCGGTGGCAAGCACCGGACGCCACCACCTGCCCGACCCCCCACATCCCCTGCCCGCCGCGGCCCGCGCGGTCACCGCCCTGCTCGCCGACGAACTCACCCGCCGCCGCACCCGCCACACCAACCGCCCACCCCAGGACCGGACACAGAGAGCCCAATGACAATCACACCGCACTCCCGCGCCGGTGGCCCCCGGTGACCACACCACGCTGGCGCATCCAGGCTCTGGCGGCCTGGCCCTACCCGACAGTCCCCTCCGGTTGTCCACCGCGGTGTTCCGGTCCGGCTGGGACGACACCCTGCGGCGTGCAGGTATGGCCGTTTCTGCTCGACGCCGAAGGCCCGTTCACTGCCGAACTGGACGCCGGATGAACACCCCCACTACTCCACCCGCCAAGCGCTGGATCAGCGCCGAGGACTGGCTACGCCGGATCGACGACGCCGAGACCGACTGGCTGATCCAGAGCACCAAGGGCCGACCAAGGTTGAACCTGACCACCAGCACAGCACATATCCGATCCGATCCGACGGAGACCCGAGATGACCGACCCGACCGAACATCCGGCCGCGAACGAGCACGCGGCGATCGCGCTGCTCGCTGAAGCGTTCCGACGGTGGGAACATGATCCGCCCTGTGTCATCACATTGCCCAAGCATCAGGCATGGAATGTGATGGGACTGTTCCAGCTCCTGCATCGCCATCCACACCTTGACCGGAAAATGCTCGACTTCGTGGAGCGGTTCGGGCGCCAGATCCAGACGATGATCTGCGATACCCCGCAGCTGTACGCCTTCGCCGAAGACGGGTGGAATCCCGCACTCGATGGCCGCGATCTCAGTAATCCAGACCTTGAATTCATCACGAAGAAAGAGAGTCTTCATGACTGAAGTGTGGACAGTGACCTACCCAGAACCGATCCTCACCGGACAGCCCTGCCCGACATGCGGTGGCAAAGGCATCACCGGCGAGCGATACAGAATGGAAACCAGCCCAGACAAGGTCATGCTCGTCGATGAATTCTGCCCCAAATGCGGTGGATGTGGTCATGGTGATCACGACGAATGTGTACCGAGTGCCCACGCTTTCGACCCGCTCGACCCCGACGGTGAAGACGACACGACTCGTTGTCCCTCATGCGATAACCGGGAGTGGTGGCCCTCGCAAGCCTGGTCATCCGACGGCGAGTCGGACCTCATGTACACGCTCCGAGTTCCCTGTGGCTGCACCGAAAAGCGCGCACAGCGCATTGCCTAAGTAATGACCTTGAGGAGGGAAAGGCGGAATGACTGCTCATGACACCACGGAGCACGAAACGGTCAGCGAATGGTGCATTGTGGAGCTGTTCGGCCATCTTCGCACCGCTGGCAGAGTGACCGAGATTGAGCGTTTCGGCGGCAAGATGATGCGCCTGGACATACCGGGCGACGACGGCGAAATCGCTGCCACTCAACTGATCGGGCACGCCTCGCTGTATCGGGTCACGATCACCACGGAGGAGGTTGCGCGCCGAGTGGCGAAGATCGGGCGCCCCGAGCCAGTCAAGCAGTGGGAGCTACCTGCACCGTCGAGCGACACAATGCGGGCGCGGGCATCGGTTAACTATGACGACACCGACGACAATGGCGAGCCATTCTGATGAGGTGCCATTGCGGTGGCCCGGAAGAGCAGGTCTACGGGCACGAATACGGCTATGGCCTCTATTGCAAGAACGCCCCAACGGCCAAGGCAAGCCCCAACCCGGACCGCCCCTGCCCCCCGATCGAGCGAGCCGCTATCCAGAGGCGTGGCTCGATGAGCACGGCCGCACGGGCGATCCGATGCTGGACGGGCTGCGCTACGCTGCCGCGATCACCGGCAACATCGAGATCGTGGCTGTCGACCGGCGTGCGGAAGCTGACACCGAGCGGCATGGTGAGCGCCCGGGCGGGGGACTGCTGACCGGGGGTGTTGACTAGGGTGGCGCACCAGTGGCGGAGTGGCCGGAAGCGTCCAGGCCCGTCGCGGGCTCCGAGATCGGACCAGGATCGTGTGTGCCCTCATAAGGACTTCGTCGCCGACGTCGCGGTCAATCGGCTCATTGATCACGAGGGACGGTCTGTCATGGGTTATAGCGCTGATATCCGCGTGCGCTGCGCCCAGTGTGACGAGCCGTTTCGTTGGATCGGTGCGCCGGCTGGCCTGCTGCCCACGCAGCCGTGCGTGAGCATCGACGAGACCGAGCTGCGTGCACCGTTGCGTCCAGCGAGTGCGGATCCAGACTGCGGTCTGGGCATTCCCGGTTTCGCGGTGTGCCAGGTTGTTGTTCGCGATGACGGGTAGGGGGAGGTAACCTCGCGACGGGTCGCGGGGGGTGGACAGGCCGGTCCCGTGCCAGCTGTTTTTTACACGGCCCCGAACCCCCGGGATGATCATGAAGCTGGGGGGTGACGCTGTGTGAACAAGGGGGAGGAGTTCTACAGCTCGGCGCGATGGCGCGCGCTGCGGCCGGTCATCCTGGTCCGCGACGGGTACCGCTGCCGGATCCGGGGACCGAAGTGCCGGGGCGCGGCGGACGAGGTCGATCATATTGTGCCGTGGCGCGACGGCGGCTCTAGGTGGGATCCGGCGAACCTGCGCGCGTGCTGCGGGCCGTGCAATAAGTGGCGGGCCAACAAGCAGAAGGAACGCGAGGGATGGCGGCGCTCGTCGACGCGGATCGTGCTCGTGGTCGGCCCGGTGGGTGCGGGTAAGTCGACCCATGTCGCCGAGCGGGCCGGCCCTCGGGACGTGGTCGTCGACTATGACGCGATCAGCCGCGCGTTCGGGCCGGCGTTGGATCGCGGGGTGCGCCAGCGCCACGACGTGACCTCGGTCGCCCGTGACGCTGTGCTGGGCAAGGTCCGCCGGGGTGAGGTGGACGCGGAGACGGTGTGGCTGGTGAGCTCACACCCGAAGGCGGAGTCGATGTTCCCTCATCATGAGGTCGTGGTGGTCGATCCTGGGCGCGAGGAGGTGCTGCGCCGCTGCGGGCGGCAGCGGCCGGCGTCGTTTCTGGGGCTGGTCGAGCAGTGGTATCAGCGGCGGGCCTCGGATCGGCTGGGTCCGAGCCGGGAGTGGTGATGGGTGATAACGCCTGCGAGCTGGGCAAGACGCTGGCGGCGCTGCGCCGGATGGGCCGACTGGAGGCGATGGACTCCGCCCGGCTGCAGATGCTGCGCTCGATGGCGCGCGCGCTCGACGCCAACCCACAGAATGCCGCTTTATGGAAACAGTACCGCGAGTCGCTGAAGGATCTCCTCGCCGATGACAGCGCTGGTTCCCTCGGCGATGAGCTCGCGGCTTTGTTTACCCCGGTACGCGACTCCCCGCCGCCCTGAACGGGACACCTTCGGCCCGGACATCGCCACCATGGGCAGAAGTCTGGGCCAGCCGTTCATGCCGTGGCAACAGATGGTCGCCGACGTCGGTGGGGAGATTGACCCGGACACCAGGCTACCCGCCTATCGCGAGATCATCGTTACTGTTCCGCGCCAGTCTGGGAAAACGACCCTGTTCCTGTCCTGGCAGATCCACCGGTGTCTATCGCCGCGTTGGGCACAGCCGCAGCGCTCGGTGTTCACCGCGCAGACCGGTAAGGACGCGCGGGATAAGTGGTTGGATGAGCTGTTCCCACTCATTCGGGAATCACGGTTGAGCAAGTTCGTGCACCGGATCTATGAGGGAATGGGTAATGAGGCGGTCCGGTGGCGTAATGGGTCGCTGATCCGTCTGCTGTCGACCTCGGCGTCCTCGGGGCACTCGAAGACTCTGCACCAGGCGGTGCTTGATGAGATCTGGCACGACATGGACGGCCGCCGGGAGCAGGGCCTGCGCCCGGCGATGATCACTATTCCGGATGCGCAGCTGCTGGTGTGCTCCACTATGGGCACCGACGCGAGCGTGGTGCTCAACGCCAAGGTGGCCACCGGGCGGGCCGCGGTCGCTGAGGACACCGGCAGCGGGGTCGCCTATTTCGAGTTCTCCGCGCGACGGGGTTGGGACCCAGCCGATGACGAGGTGTACTACTCGTTTCACCCGGCGCTGTGCCCGGCGCCGCCGTGCCGCTGCGGTGACGGACAGTGGCGGCACACGATCACCATCGACGCCATCCTCGCCGAGCGGGCCGCGCTGAAGCCCCCCGAGTTCGCCCGCGCCTACGGCAACATCGCGGATGTACCTGACGAGGTCCGGGAGATCCCGTCGGCGGTATGGGAGCGGGTGCAGGACCCCGCCGCGGCTCCCTCGGGTGAGCTGCGGTTCGGTCTGGATGTCGCCGAGGACCGCGGCTCGGGCGCGATCGCCTCGGTCGGTGGTGGGGTCATCGAGCTGATCGAGCACCGGCCCGGTGTCGGCTGGACGCGGGAACGCGCCCGGACGCTGGCCCAGCGGTGGGAGGGAGTCGTGGTGATCGACGGGGGTGGTCCGGCCGCCTACCTCGCCGACGATCTCGAGTCAGACGGTGTGCGGGTGCTGCGGCTCTCGGCGGGTGAGGTCGCGGCCGCGTGCGGGCGGATGTATGACGACCTGGCCGACGCGCGGGTCACATTCTCCACCCGGGGTGAGTTGTGGCCAGCGATGGACGCTGCGGTGGCCGGCCTGGCGACGAAACCGGCGGGGGATCGGAAAGTGTGGTCGCGTGCCGCGTCCAGCTCCGATATCACCCCGTTCATGGCCGCTACCCTCGCCTGGCGCCCCTCTGACGGGGTGGCGCCGTTCGCGCTCTTCGGATCGAGGTGACTGTTGGAACAGATCGAGGTCGAGTCGATCCGGCGACTGGACATCAAACCCGGAGAAACCCTGGTCCTGAGCCGGGGGCAGGGGTGAATCGCGGTGCAGCCGCGATCCTGCTGATGTCGGCGCTGAGCCTGGTGGCCGGTGTGGCGCTGTACTCGCCTCCCGCCGCGCTGATCGTGGCGGCCGTGTTGCTCTTTTTGATCGCGGTGGGTCAGCTGGAGGTACGGGAGCGGTGAAGCTGTGGGAGCACGGCCTGCGGCGGATGCACAGCGCCGTCGGGCTGAGCGAGCGCCACGATGTGACCACGATCAACGACTGGATCCTGCTCTTCGGTGGGCATCAGTACCCACTGGGGCTGCCGCAGACCATCCGCGGTGACAAGGAACCACCCCCGACGACGTTCGAGCAGTTCGCGATGCTGCTGTTCGCGGCGAATCCGGTGGTGTTCGGCGCTGAGCTGATCCGCAAGGCGGTATTTTCTCAGGCTCGGTTTCAGTACCGGCGCCAGTCCACCGGTGAGCTGTTCGGCGATCCTTCGCTGCGGTTGCTGGAGCGGCCCTGGACCGGGGGCACCACCCCGAAACTGCTCACCCGGATGCTGCAGCACGCCGACTTCGGGGGCAACGCCTACGTGGTTCGGATCCCGCACGGTCCGCCGCGGGTGCAGTTGATGCGCCCGGACTGGGTGACGATCGTGCTCGGGTCCGAACTCGAGCCCGACGACCCGTCCATCGCGGAGGACGCCGAGCTCATCGGGTTCATGTACATGCCGCTGCGCGGGGGCCGGCCGCGCCTGTATCTGCCCGATGAGGTGGCGCATTTCGCGCCGATGCCCGATCCGCTCGCGCATTTCCGGGGCATGAGCTGGCTGACACCAGTCGTGCGGGAAATTCAGGGCGACAAAATGATGACCGAGCACAAACTCAAATTCTTCGAGCAGGGCGCTAGCCCGAATATCATCATCCGGTTCGACCCCAGCCAGACACTCGCGCAGGTGAAAGCGTTCAAAGAACTCGTCGAGGAAGGGCACCAGGGTCTGGCCGACGCGTATAAAACGATGTACCTCGGCGGTGGTGCTGATGCCACCGTGGTGGGGGCGAACCTGCAACAGCTCGATTTCTCCACCACGGTCGGCAAAGCGGAGACGAGGATCCTCATGGCCGCCGGGGTGCACCCGGTCATCGCTGGGGCCTCCGAGGGCCTAGCCGGCGCCGGCCTGAACGCCGGGAACTTCTCGCAGGTCCGCCGCATTTTCAGCGACATCCACCTGCAGGACCTGTGGGGGGAGGCCGCGGCGTCGCTGCAGGTGCTGGTGCCTCCACCCCCCGGCGCCGAGCTGGCGATGGACGGGCGGCGGATGCCGTTTCTCCAGGACGACGGCAAGGACGAGGCCGAGATCCAGCGCAGCCAGTCCCGCACGATCTCCGCGTTGGTGCGGGAGGGATACCGCCCCGACTCGGTGGTCGCCGCGGTGGTCGCGAACGACATGCGGCTGCTGGTGCACTCCGGGCTGATGTCGGTGCAGCTCCAGCCGCCGATCACCCCGGACAATGACAGCGACGAAGACGAGGACGGCGAGGGAGACGGCGATGGCGACCCCAGCGACTGATCTGAGTGTGGCGCCACCGGCCCGGCTCGACGTCCCCGTGCTGCGTGCCCTGCGCCCCGGTGTCGAGCTGCGCGCGACAGACGACGGCCCCGGGGTGATGGCCGGTCACTTCTCGGTGTTCAACCGCTGGTTCGAGATCAACTCCTGGTTCGAGGGCCGCTTCCTGGAGCGCGTCGCGCCCGGTTCGTTCAAACGCACGTTCGACCACTGGCGCGACGCCCATGACCCGCACCGGATCCAGGTGCTCCTGGAGCACGGCTGGGACCCGACCGTGGGGGACAAGCCGCTGGGCATGCCCGAGTCGCTGGCCGAGGACAAGACCGGCGCGGCGTATGAGGTGCCGCTGTTCGACGCCTCCTACGTCAGGGATCTGCTGCCCGCGCTGGGAGCCGGCGCCTACGGCGCCTCCTACCGGTTTCGTGTCCTGGCCGACAGCTGGGACCACGAGCCCGAGGCCAGCGAGCACAACCCCGACGCGTTGCCCGAACGCACCATCACCGAGCAGCACGTGGTGGAGTTCGGGCCGACCGTGTTCCCGGCCAACCCGCACGCCACCGCCGGCGTGCGGTCCTTGACTGATCACTACTACGAACAGCTACGCTCGACCCAGCCGCGCGCCTACGACGACGTCGTCCGGCGCGTGACCCTCCTTCGCACCCCACCCGATACCGGGGCTGGGCCCGCGAACCCCGTGCCGCACGGCTCGCCCCCACGCACCCGTCGGACGCCCACCCACGCGAGACAAGCGCTGCGGCGCTACAGGGCGAAGGAGATGACCAGCCATGACCAGGCTGGAAAGGCTGCGCGCACGCCTTAACGAGCTGCTGGAGGAACTGCGCACCCTCGCCGCGGTCGACGCGGACGAGCTGAGCGAGGAGCAGGACGCGCGTCTGGCCGCGATCGAGCAGGAGCTCGAGCGCACCGAGGGCGAGCAGACCCTGGGGTTGCTGGCCGATATCGACCGCGAACAGCGCCGTGAGGAGCTGCGGTCCCGGGCGCTGGCCGGGGTGGGCACCGAGCGCGGTGACGGCGCCCGCATCGGTGAGGGCGTCAACGTCACCACCCGCACGTCGGATCCCTTCGACCTGTCCGCCATCCCGGCGTACGGTCCGGAGCGCGACCGCGAGGTGCGGGCCCGGGCACTCGACGCGGTGCAGCGCTCGAGCCGCTACCTGTCCGACGAGCACAAGCGGCGCACCACCGAGCTGCTCCAGCGCCACGGCCAGGAGCAGCACTACGCCGAGTTCGTGCTCCTGGGCTCCTCCGAGGCCTACGCGGATGGGTTCCTGCGGGCGTTGACCGGCGCGGCGGCCGGCCTGGCCCCGGACTTCACGCCCGAGGAACGGGCGGCGATCACCCAGCGGCATCTGCTGGCCAGGGCCATCGGCCTGTCCGATGTGACCGGTGTGCTGGTGCCCAGCCACCTAGACACCATGCTGATCCTGGCCAACGACGGGCGCACCAACCCGCTGCGGCGGGTCGCGCGGCAGGAGACCGGCACCACCAACGTCTACCGGTCGGTCCGGACCGCGGGTGTCACCCACAACTGGACCTCGGAGAACGCCGAAGTCGCCGACAACTCGCCGGGCTTCGCGAACCCGACGGCGACCGCTTTCAAGGGCACCGTGTTCGTGCCCATTTCCTTCGAGGCGTTCGAGGACGCCCGGGGCCGCGAGTCCGACATCCTGGCGGCCATGGACGACGCGGTGGACGAGGCCGAGGCGACGGTGTTCATCTCCGGGAACGGGACCACGATGCCCCGTGGCCTGATCACCGCCCTGGACGCGAACACCAACGCCGAGGTCGCGAACATCACCTCGAACACCTTCGGCATCGAGGACGTCTACAACGTCTACGAACGTGTCCCCCCGCGGTACCGCAACGATCGCACGGCATGGCTGGCGAATATGACGATCATCAACGACGTCCGCCAGTTCGGTGATGACACTTTCCACAGCCAGACCGTGCAGCTCGGTGCCCGCACCGTCCCGGCGATCCTGGACCACCCGGCCCTGGAAGCCTCCGACATGGACGCCGCGATCACCGCGGGCGCCACCGACAACATTCTCGCGGTCGGCGACCCGCAGACCTACCTGATCTATGACCGTCTCGGCGCCAGTGTGGAGTTCGTGCCGAATCTGTTCGGCACCACCAACGGTCGCCCGACCGGTCAGCGGGGCTGGCTGATGCACCACCGGACCGGCGCGAACCTGGTCGTCGGTCACGCTCCGGCCGACACCGTCGTGGGATGGCGTCTGCTGCAGGCCGTCACCAACCCGTGATCGGGCACGGGACAGCAGGAGGGAGGACAAGCCGATGGCAGTGGTCGGGAAGGCCACCGTTCGCGTCGCGGGCCCCCGCGGCGCCGGATCGCTCATCCGGGAGGGCAAGGTCTATGACGACGACGACCCGCTCGTGACCGCGCGACCTGATCTGTTCGAGGACCCGGAAGATCACCAGCGGCGCAAGGCCAGGCCCCGCAGCACCGCCGATCTCGGGCGCCGATCGATGGCGGCCCGCGGACTCGCGGCCGGGACCGAGACGGCCCGCGCCGCGCCGGGCGAGGCGCGGGAGCTGCCCTACCCCTGCCCGGCCACCGACTGCGAGTGGCGGGGCACGTCCGAGCGTGCCCTGAAGGCGCACACCACGAAGGCCCACGGGTGAAACCGGGCAGCCTGGTGCTGGCCTACCTGCACGGGGGGCAGGTGGCGCACAGCTTCCACCACTCGTGTCGCGGGCTGTGGGTCCATGACCTGCTGGGTGAACAGCGCCTGACCGGGTTCATCGCGCAGGAATGCGGGGCCGGGCGGATCACCGACGGCCGCAACGACGTCGTACGCCGCTTCCTGGCCACCGACGGGGAATGGCTGGGCTTCGTCGACGCCGATATGGGATTCGACCCGGACTGCTTCGACCGGCTGATCGCGGCCGCGGACCCCCAGCGACGCCCGATCGTGGGGGCGCTGGCGTTCGGGCAGCGCCGCGGCGGCATCGGTGCGTCCGGGTCGGTGCGGCTGGAGCAGTTCCCCACGATCTACCGGTGGGTGCAGGGTGAGCGCACCTGCGGGTGCGCCCCGATGTACGACTACCCACCCGACCAGCTCGTCGAGTGCGACGCGACCGGCGCGGCCTGCTTCGTGGTGCACCGCGGGGTGCTCGAGAACCTCGCCCGGCGCCACCTGCAGCCCCGGCAGTGGTTCGACGAGGTCATCATCGGTGGCCGGGTGTTCGGGGAGGACCTGACGTTCTGCCTGCGCGCCCGGGATGCCGGGTACCCGGTGTTCGTCCACACCGGGGTCAGGACCAGCCACTACAAGCACGTCTATCTCACCGAGGACACCCAGCCGCCGCTGGTCGACATCCCCACCTACGTGGTGATCCCCATGCGGGACCGGATGGAGCTGACCCGCGAGCTGCTCGAGCAGCTCGCCGCCCAGGACGAGTACGCCGCGGTGTTCGTGTTCGACAACGGCTCGGACCCGCGGACCAAGGCAGAGCTGGCCGACCCGGCGGATCTGCCCCCGCGGGTCGAGGTCCTCGACGCCGAGAAGTTGAACATTCACCAGATGTGGAACGCCGGTCTCACCGAGGCGCTGCGCCGGAGCTGGCCGTGTAACGTCGCGCTGCTCAACAACGACGTGAAGATCGGGCCCCGGTTCCTGTCCGGATTGGCCGCCGCGCTGCGCGGCGACCCGCTGCTGGCCGCCGTCTCACCGAATTACGACGGCCGCGACGGTGAGGGCGTGCAGTACGTCACCGACATCTGCGCCGGCCGCTACGACGGCACCGGCGGGCTGGCCGGGTTCGCGTTCATGCTCGCGGCCGAGGCCGGCTACCGGTTCCCCGAAGAGCTGAGCTGGTGGTACGGGGACAGCCACCTGCTCGTGTCCCTGCAGCTCGCCGGATCCCACGCGGGAATCGTGGTGGGCACCACCTGCGAGCATCTCGGCGGGGGCGGCCAGACCGGCGGATGGGACGACCCGGCGCTGCGGCCGGTGCTGGAGGCGGACCGGCGATGGTTCGACGCCTGGTCCCACCAGTTGGGCGGTGCTGGAGTCACGGTGGAGGTGGTGGGCCGTGGCGGCTGATGACCTGCTCACCCTCGCCGAAGCACGCCGGGCGGTGAACCTACCCCTCGAACCCAGCGACCAGGACATCGACCTGGCGCTGTTCGTCACGGGCCTGTCGGGGCGGGTGGACGCGTTGTGCGGGCCGGTGGTCAGGCGCGCCGTCAACGGCGAGCGCCACGACGGCGGCCGGAAAAAGGTGCTCCTCGGGGTGCATCACGCGAGCTCGGTCACCTCGGTCGCCGAATGGGTGAACACCACCGAAACAGTGCTGAGCGAGGAGACGGACAGCACGAAACCCGCGAACGGGTTCCTGCTGCACACGGTGCTGCCCTACGGGTGGGTGATCCGCCGGACCGGGAACGCGGACTCGGTATTCCCCGCCGGGCGGCGCAACGTGGTCATCACCTATCAGGCGGGCCGCTACGCCGACACCGACTCGGTGGGCAACACCTTCAAGCTCGCCGCGAGCGCGGCCCTGCGGCGACTGTGGAAGCGGGAGCAGTCCAGCTGGGCGCACACCCCGGACTTCTTCGCTGACACGGAGAATCCGCGCCCGCAGCTGGCCTTCTACAAGACGGTCGACCCGATGATCCACGAGCTGCTCGCCCACGAGCTGCTGCCACCGGTGGGGCTTTGAGCCCATGGCGAGCACCTCCACGATCGGCCTAGCCCGCGCGGCGCTGGTGACCGCCCTGGACACCGGCGAGCTGACCGGGAAGGTGCACTACGCCTGGCCCGGCCCGAAGGCCGCGAAACAGGCCTACGAGCTGCTGTGGATCGACCGCATCCCCCAGTGGTCCCAGGCCATCCCGAACATCAAAGCCGGCCGCAAGCAACGCCAGGAGACCTACACCTTCGAGCTCGTGCTCTGGGTCGCCAAACCGGAACTCACCGCGGCCGGTGCGCGGCAGACCTTCGACCGGGCGGTCGAGTTGCTGACGGTGGTGGAGAACGCCCTGGCTGAGGATGTGCAGCTTGGCCAGAGCGCGATCCAGTGGATGCTGCTCGCTGATCGCGAGGTCGATCTGGTGCCGTACGAGACAGGCTGGGGCGTCCAGATCATGCCCAGGATTCAGGGCAACGCGAGGCTCACATGAGAATCCAGTACACCGGGTCTCGGCGCCGTGAGATCACCTCCGGCCGGCCGATCACCGTGGAACCGGGTCAGGTATTCGAGGTCGGTGACACGCTGGGCAATTCTCTTGTGCAGCAGATCCGCCGATTCCGTCCCGCCCCGGCGGAAAAGAACGAAAAGAATGATGAGAAGTTTCACGTGAAACAGAAGCCCACGATAAAGGGGAGGGGCGAATGACGACACCAGCGGGACTCGGCGGCCAATTCGGGTACGCCAGTGAGACCACGCCGGGGACTCTGGTCACCGTCGATACGTTCCTGCCGATCAATTCCGAGTCGCTCAAGACCGAGATCGAGCAGCTCGAATCCCAGGGCATCCGCGCGGGGCGGCTGGTCACTGCGGCGTGGAAGCAGGGTCAGCGCACCATCTCCGGGACGGTGGAGATGGAGCTGTGGAACACCGACATCGCCCCCTTGTTCCGGCACATGTTCGGCGCGGTGGCCACCGCGACCAACGGCGCCCAGTGGGACTACACCTTCACCCCGGCCGATCTGAGAGGCGAGGCGCTCACGATCCAGGTCGGCAAGCCCGACATTAGTGGCACCGTGCGCCCGTTCACCTACGGCGGCGCCAAAGTGTCCGAGTGGACCCTCGGCGCCGAGGCGGGGGCCATCGCGATGCTCTCCCTCGAGATCGTCGCGATGACCGAGACCAATGGGGTGGCGCTGGCGACGGCGTCCTACGATTCCGGGCTCGCGCCGTTCGTGTTCACCGAAGGGAATCTGTCGATCGCCGGGAGCACCAATAACACGGTGCAGTCATTCGAGGTGGCCGGGAACAACGGGATCACCGAACGGTTCCGGCTAGGGGCCGCCACCAGCCGCGAGTATCTGCAGAACGGATTCCGGGAGTACACCGGCAGCGCCACCACCGATTTCGAGAACCTGACCCAGTACAACCGGTTCCTCGACGGTGACGAAGCGGCGCTGGTGCTGACGTTCGACAACGGCACCGAGACCTTGGTGATCACCCTGAACGTGCGGTTCGACGGGGAGACCCCCGAACTGGCCGGGCCCGAGCTGCTGGAGCAGACGGTGGCGTTCAAGGCGGTGCACGCCACGAGCGACGCCGACGCGATCACTGCGGTGTTGACCAACGGCGAGGGCCTGACGGGGGCCGACTGATGGCCCGCGGCGGGGCACCGATCCAGGTGGAAGGTCTGCGGGAGCTGCGGCAGGCCATCCGCCGCCACGGCGACAAGGACCTGTCCACGCAGCTCGGCAGGGTGCACAAGGAGATCGGCCGGCTGGTGATCTCCCGGTTGCAGCCGCGGCCGGTGCCCTCCGCGGTGGGGCGGGGAGGCGGCGCGGCGGTGCGCGCGTCGGCCGCGAGTCGGGAGGTGCTGCTGCGGGTCGGGGGCGACCACCGCCAGACCCGCGCGCAGCAGTGGGGCAAACACCAGGTCCCGCCCTTTCAGGACGCCCCGGCGCGGCCGTTCGTCGTCGGGACCGCCCTGGCGCAGCAGGAGCAGATCGAGCGGATGCTGCTCGACGGGATCGAGCGGTCCCTGAAACCACCATTCCAGTGAGCACCATGGAGGACTCATGCCTATCGGTGTCGCCGACACCACGATCCGGTTCCGGATCGACGACCGGCGCCTGACTCTCGACTACCGCAAAGTGCCGTTCTCGGCCTGGGGTGAGCTCAAAGCGGCGGTGGGGTTCACCCAGTCCACCTTGGTGAAGGCACTCGGGGATTCCGACCTCGACGCCGTGGTGGCGCTGGTGTGGCTGGAACGCAAACAACGGGAACGGAAACTTCGGTTCGTGGAGCTCTATCACGATCTGCAGCACACCGAGGAACACCAGGACATCGAAATCACCGAGATCGTCATCGCCGGTCGCTCCTACGGTGACACCGAGACCGACGCCGACGAGGAAGAGTCGGACCCTACTGGGGGCGGCTGATCGCGTGGCTGCCCCCGCTCTCCCATCACTTCCACCTCACCCCGGCCGACGTGCGCGACCTGGCGCCGGCTGAATTGCAGGTCTATCTCGACGAGCTCCATCGCATCACGCGACAGCACAAGAAAGGTGAACGAGCCGCAAGGCGAAGGACCCCCAGAACGAGAACCAGCCGCCGACGGAGGTGACCGGATGGCAAAGGGTGTGCTCAGGATCCGCATCGTCGGCGACAAGGACGACCTGAAGAACACTCTCGATGGCGCCGCCGAGGACCTGAGCACCTTCGGCAAGGGGCTCAAAGCGACGGGCGCGGTGATCGGCGCCGCCGCGGGCGCTACCTTGGCGACGGGGTTCGCCAAGAGTTTGGACATGGGCGAGGCCCAGGGCAAGCTCAACGCCCAACTGGGTGTCACCGGGGAGCGCGCCGAGGAACTCGGGCGGATCGCGGGGAGCCTCTACAGCTCCGCCTACGGCGACAGCCTCGGGCAGGTCAACGACGCGGTGCGCAGCGTGATCCAGTCCGGTGCGGTCATGGAGGACGCCAGCAACGCCCAGCTCGAGTCCGTCACCGGGAAAGTGATCAACCTCGCGACCGCTTTCGAGCAGGATCTGGGCGAAAGCGCCCGAGCGGTCGGCAATATGATCAAAACTGGTATGGCCCCCGACGCCGAACATGCCCTGAATATCATCACCCGCGCGTTCGAACAGGGAAACAACATCGGCGGGGACCTGCTGGAAACTATCAACGAATACGGGGTCCAGTTCCAGAAACTCGGGCTCGACGGCTCGACCGCCATGGGCTTGATCTCGCAATCCCTCAAAGCGGGCGCCCGGGACTCGGACTTCGTGGTCGACGCCCTGAAAGAGTTCGCGCTCCTGGTTCCCGCCTCGGCCAAGCCCGCGCAAGACGCCTACCGGGCACTCGGGCTCGACGCCAGGCAGATGGCCGCCGACGTGGCCGCGGGCGGGCCCTCGGCCGCCGCCGCGTTGGACCTCACCCTGGACAAGCTCAGAGAGCTCGAGGATCCGGTCCAGCGCGACGCCGCGGCGATCGCGCTGTTCGGCGCCAAGGCCGAGGATCTCCAAGGCGCGCTGCTCGCGCTGGATCCCTCCTCCGCGGGGAAGGCCCTGGGCGAGGTGGCCGGCGCGACCGACCGCACCGCGGCGGCGCTGACCACCGCGAAGACACGGGTCATCGACATGCAGCGGGACGTGGAGCTGTGGACCGCGTCCCTCATCACCGCCCAAGGGCCGTTGGGCACCGTCGCCACGGCGACGGCGGCCTACGGCGGCCAGGCACTGTCCGTGGTGGGCCCGCTCGCGACCATGATTGCCGCCCAGCGGGCCGCGTCGGCGGCATCGGCGGTGGCGGCCGCGACCCAGGCGAGCGCGGCGACCGCGACGAGCACGTCCTGGCTGGTGGCCTCGACCGCCACGGTGGCCAGCTGGGTGCGCATGTCCGTGGCGGCCACGCTCAACGCGGTCCGGATTGCCGCCGCGTGGGTGCTCGGCGTCGGCCTGGGCGCGGGGGCCGCGGTCGCCGGGATGATCGCCGCGAGCGTGGTCATCGTGGGCCGGTGGGTGTGGATGGGGGCCCAGGCCACGGCGCAGGCCCTGCGGATGGCGGCCGCGTGGTTCATCGCCCTGGGTCCCCTCGGGTGGGTGATCGCCGCCGTCGTCGGCGTGGTCGCGTTGATCATCGGCTATTGGGACGAGATCTCGGGCTGGACCTCCCAGAAATGGCAGGAGATCACCGGCTGGATCCGCGGCAACGCCGACGAGATCACCCGCGTGATCACCACGCTGGCGCGGATCGGGCTCGCGATCATGACCGGTGGGCTGTCCGAGCTTGTCCTGCTGGTGATCCGCAGGTGGGACGAGATCACCGGCTTCGTCAGCTCGGTCCCGGGCCGGATCCGGGGCGCGTTGGGCAATCTGGGTGGCCTGCTCTGGGATGCCGGGATCGCCCTGATCTCCGGGTTCTGGGACGGGCTGGTAGCCAGGTGGAACGCGCTCCTGAGCTGGGCGCGCGGGGCGATGGCCTCCCTGCGGGCATTGTTTCCCTTCTCGCCGGCGAAGGAGGGGCCCTTCGCTGGCAGGGGTTACGTCACCTACTCCGGGCAGGCGCTGGTAAAAGACTGGGCGGCGGCGTTGCGGGCGGGCCTGCCAAGGGTCCTGGCGTCGGCCCGGGAACTGATGTCGGCCACCCGTGGCGAGCTCACCCAGCTCGGCCCGGTGGATCTCGGTGAGCTGATGGCCTCGGCCGAGTCCTCGGCGCGGGCGCAGCTGGTCGCTTTGACCGGTCAGGGCGCGCGGGAGGCCCTGCCCTCGGCCACCGCGGGTGGGCAGACGGTCCGGGTGATCTTTGACGTCGACGGTGCCGATGGTGATCTCAAAAGGCTGTTCCGCCGGGCGGTGCGAACCGAGGCGCGCGGCTCGGCCGAGCGGTTCTTCCAGGGGGCCAGATGATCGACGCCAGGGTCGAGCTGTACTACGACGGCGGGTGGCACGACATCACCGGCGACGTCGATATGGGCTCGGCGATCACCGTCCCGACGTTCGGGCAGCCCGACGAGCACGGGGAGTCGGTGGCCACCGGTGTGGGCCTGGTCCTGGACAACACCGACCGGTCCTACTCACCGAAAGACCCGCTGTGCCCGCTGTTCGGCAAGATCGGGCTGAACACGCCGCTGCGGATCCGGATCGCGGACCCGCAGCCCGCGCTGTCGCTGCCGGGTGTGCCCGGTTCCTACGCCCGGACACCGGATCACGGGTCACTGGACGTGACCGGGGATCTCGACGTGCGAATCGAGCTCACCCCCCGGACCTGGCGGCCGAGCGGCACCCGGATCGCCGCGGCGAAGTGGCGCCTGAGCGGCAACAACATCTCCTGGGCGCTGCACCTGCACGCCAGCGGTCTGGTGGAGTTGAGCTGGTCACCGGACGGCACTCTGGCCGCCCGGCTGGTGCGGACGTCCACCGCCGCGGTCCCCGCCGGCAGTACCCGGCTGGCGGTGCGGGCCACCCTCGACGTCAATAACGGCGCCGGCGGGCACACCGTCACCTTCTACACCGCCCCGAGCCTGGGTGGCAGCTGGACACAGCTGGGCGCCGCGGTGACCACCGCGGGCACCACGTCGATCGACGCCGGGGACGCCGAGGTGAGCATCGGGGCGGTGCACGGTGGCGGGCCGTCCTTCTCCAACGTCGGCCTGCTGACCGGCCGGGTGCACGCCCTGCAAGTACGCAACGGCATCGCCGGGTCGGTGGTGGCCAATCCCGATTTCGGTTCCCAGGACGTGCTGGCCACCGCGTTCACCGACAGCGCGGGCCGCGGCTGGACGATCGAGGGACTGACGCACGTCACCGACCCGTCGTTGCTGGCTTCGGTCACGGTGGCGTCCTGGACACCGAGCTGGGATGAATCCACCCTGGACGCTCAGACCGCGATCACCGGCGCGGGCATCCTGCGCATCCTCGGGGATCCGGTGCGATCTTCGTTGTTCCGGGATCTGGTCGACGACGACAATGTGGTCGCCTATTACCCGCTGGAAGACGGTGCCGAGGCGACCCGGTTCTCCTCCGGGCTCGCCAATGACCCGTCGGTGCTCACTGTGTCGGGTGCGGTGACCCCGGCCGATTTCAGTGACTTCGTCGCGTCGGCGCCACTACCCACCGTCGATGTCGGGTTTATCACCGGTGTTATTCCCGCCTACAGCGGCGCGGTTGATCAGCGTGTGTTCGCGCTGGTCGCCGTCCCAGGCGGTGGTGTCGCCGCCGATCGGGCGCTGATGACCGTGAGCACCGGCGGTGCTGTGGTCTGGTGGGAAATCGCCGTCAACACCGCGGGCAGTCTGAAGGTACGCGGCCTGGACGCGAACAGGACCCAGCTGTTCGATTCCGGTTTCTCCGCTTTCGCGGTCAACGGGAAATTCCTCGTGCTGTCATTGTGGCTGGCGCAGGACGGCGCCGCCACCGATTGGCAGCTGTCGACCTTCCAGGTGGGCGCCGCCTCGGGTAACGCCCTCTCCGGTACCCACACCAGCACCTATGGTCGATTCACCACCATCCGGCTCGGGGATCCCGCCGGAATGAGTGCCACCGCTTACGGTCACGTGACCATTCTGAATGACGACGTGCACTCGATCTGGGGCCTGATCGGAAACTCCCTGGTCGGGTGGGCGGGGGAACCCGTGGGCGAGCGGCTCATCCGCCTGGCGCGGGAACAGTCCATCCCGCTGGTCATGACCTCCGACCCCGCCGACACCGCGCTCCTGGGCACCCAGGAGATCACCGAACTGCTCACCCTGGTCGGCGAGGCGACCCAGGTCGATCTCGGGATTCTCGGCGAGCAACGCGACCGTCACGGCCTGCGTTACCGCCCCCGCGCCGACCGCTACAACCAGGCCCCGGTCCTGACTCTGGACATGGACGACGGGCACGTGATCAACCCGTTCGCGCCGCCCCTGGACGACCAGGGCGTCACGAACGACATCACCGTGACCCGCTCCGGTGGGTCGAGCTACCGCGCGGTGCAGACCAGCGGCCCCCGCAACGTCAACGACCCCCGAGACGACCCCGACGGTGTCGGACGCCACCCCGCCTCCCTCACCCTCAATCTCGCCACCGATGCCCAGGCACGCGATCAAGCCACGTGGCGGCGCCACCTGGGTACCGTCGACGAACACCGCGTCTCCGTCCTGGAGATCGAGCTGGAACACCACCCCGACCTGGTGCAGCCGGTGCTCGAGCTCCAGCAGGGCGACGTGATCCGGCTGCTCAACCCACCCGAGGGGATGCCACCGGGCCCGGTCGATCTGCTCGCGTTGGGCTGGTCGCACCACATCACCACGCACCGCTGGCGGGTGGCGCTCACCCTGGCTCCGGCCTCACCCTGGACCGTCATCGCACTCGACGACGGAGTGTCCCGTCTGGCCTCGGGTACCTCCACCCTCACCATCGGAATCGACGACACCGACGCCTCTTTCAGCGTCACCGTGGCCGGCAGCACGCTGTGGACCACCGACGACACCCAGTTCCCCTTCCCCATCCTCATCAATGGAGAACAGATGACCGTCACCGATATCACCGGATCGACCAGCCCGCAGACATTCACCGTCGTCCGATCCGACAACGGGATCAGCAAATCCCACGACGCCGGGACACCCGTCCGGCTCGCCCGCCGCGCGACCCTGGCCTGAAGGAGGACCGGACATGCCCTTCACCGATCTACTCGCCGGTGAAGAACTCGAAGCCGACCCGCTGAACACCACATTCGACGAGACACTGTGGACCAAACACCAGCAAGCCGACGAGACCAACAACACCACCGCGCTCCAGAACTCCACCTATCTGAGCTTCGCGTTGCCCGCCAGCAGCGAATGGATATTCAGTGCGTGCACTTTCTACACAGCCGACGCCCTAGCCGATTTCAAGGTGGATTTCTCCCTCAACGGATCAGCCACCGACTTCCTGCGCATATCCCCCTGGGGGACGGTTCCCGCCAACACCGGCACCCAGAACTCCCTCGTGCACTCCGCCACCGACGCGTTCGTCAACGTCACCCTCACCGCCCACGGCGCCGGAGCCGGGCAGCTGTTGACGATGCGCCCGACCGGGTTCATCGACGTCGACACAGCACCCGCCACGTTCCGGGTCAAGTTCGCGCAGAACACCGCCCACGCCTCCCTCGCCACCCTGCGCCGCGGCTCCTACGTCCAACTCACCCGAGTCGGATGAGCACCAGGAGCGAGAGGGAAGCTGGCGTGGACGCTACGACGATCCCGGGGCCACCCTGGCTGATGATCACCCTGGGGGTGATCTCCCTGCTCGGGATCATCGCCACCGCCGTCGTGGGTCCGGCCCTGGTCGTGTCGGTGCTCGTGTCCGTCCCGCTCACCCTGCTGGGCCAGCGACTCGCGGCCAACACGGCCGCCGACGAGGTGCGGGCCTTGGAGCAGCGGGCCGCGACCGCCAGCGTCGAGCAGATCGCGCGCAACGCCTACGACCTCGGGCTCGCCGCGAACGCCGAATTGGCGAGCAGGGGCCTGCAGGTCGTAGCGCTGCCCGCACCAGGTACCGCCCCGGCTCCGGTCGTGCTCGCCGCCGCGTCCACCGCCCAGGTGGCGGCCGGGATCGCGCGCGACGAGGTCGACGTCCCGACGCCGGAGCAGTTGCGTGCCCAGGTCGCCGCAGCACTGGCCACCCTGCCCCCACCCCCGGCGGGCCCGGCCGAGGTGGACGTCACCGCTGCGGTGACCGCCTACCTGCACGCCAACGCCGCGGCACTACGCGGACCGGCAGGTGAGCCCGGACCACCCGGCGAGGCCCCACCGTGTCTGGCCGAGCCCGCCCAGTGTCAGGGCGCGGACGGGCAGCCGGGCGCGCGGGGTGAGCCACCGGTCGGCTGGACAGTCGAGGAGGCCGACGGTTCCACCACCGCATGCCAGCGCGAGACGGACTTCGACCCGGCCGCTCCCCGCTACCAGTGCCACCACACCGACCAACCAGCCCCCACCTCGACTCCGCCGACCACTACCACGGAGCCGACCACACAGCCACCCGAGGACGGGCTGCTCCCCGGCGGCCCCTGAAATGGAGGATGACGTGCCCCGATCCCAGAATGGCTGGCCGGCCAACGACCGCTCCCTGGTCGCCTCGCGCCGTGTGCCCGGTACGGGTGTGCACTTGACGGTCCGCACCGACGTCGTGGGTGAGCTGCTGCTCTACCTCGCCGCGCAGTTCGACCGGCGCGTGGAAGACATCGACAACGCTCGCGGCGCCCTGGACGACTGGGGGTATGCCGAGCGACCCATCCGGGGCGGCACGGTGCTGTCCAACCACGCCAGCGGCACCGCGATCGACCTCAACGCCCCCCGCCACCCCCTCGGCGCGACCGCCACGTTCAGCCCCGCCCAGGTCCGCGAGATCCGCGAGATTCTCACCGAGTGCGGTGGGGTCGTGCGCTGGGGTGGGGACTACACCGGCCGCAAGGACGAGATGCACTTCGAGATCAACGCCGGCTCCAGCGCGGTCGCGGCCGCCGCCGCCCGCCTCAGTCTCGGTGGCCCACCGGTCACCGGCGAAGCGGTGCTGCGCCACGGCGACACCGGCCCAACGGTCCACGAGCTGCAGACCGCGCTGGGAGTCGAGGTCGACGGAGTCTTCGGCGACCGCACCGCCGACGCGGTCCGCGAATTCCAACGTCGTCACGGGCTCACCGTCGACGCCATCGTCGGCCCACAGACCTGGGCCGCGCTAGATCAGGAGGACACCATGACCCCAGCCGACATCTGGAATCACCCCGTTCCGAATTTCCAGGGCCAGAAACCACGCGCCCAGGACGTCCTGTCCGCCACCGAGGGCCGAATAGAGCAACTCCGCACCGACCTTGAAGCGGCATTGAAAGTGCTGGACAGCAAGCTCGACGAGCTGCTGGCGGCCCATCCCGACAATGACCGAAGCTGAACCTAGCTTCACTCGGAGAAAGGTAGAAACATGCACCTCTCGACAGCATTAAACGTGTTCCGTGAGAAGATCGAAACACTCAAGAAGTACGTCAACGAACACGAAACGATCGACGATCTGTCCGAACTAACGAGAAATACGTCCCCCGGGATCTGCAGGATGAAATCGACTTCCTGCTCGATTTGGGACGGCGCCTGACCGACGCCGGGGGCCTGGCGACCACCGCCGCGGTTCTGGCCTACCGGACGAACTCGGCGCCCGGTGAGGCCACCCCGCCACCCAAACCAGAGCCGGATCCAAAGCCTATCGTCTGACCCGGCCATGTCAGACCGAGCTAAACGAGGACAACCTCGCGTTCTGTTCCGTCGTCGGCGCGGACGATGACGGTCGCTCCCTGATCTTTGATCGATTTGTACACGAAGTCGCCGTAACCGATCAGCCGCCGGACCGCCGTAGCTCGGTTATCGGTTAGCGCGTCGAACAGACCTTCGGCGTGCTCGGGAATCCGATCGTCAACGGTGCCGGTCAGCGCGGCCTGCACCAGCACCGACAACGGCACACCGTCCCCGACGCCGAGCCAGCCCACCTGCCAGCCTCCGAAAGGGTTCTCAATGACCACTACACACAGCTCCTCGCTCTGAATTCAAATGAGCCCTATCAGCCGGTGACCAGCACGACCAATGCCAGTCGAGCACCCCGGAAACCCACCCACTCCCTCACGCCAGGTCGCGCCGCCGAAGGATCACCGCTGGCCAGGCACCCGACCGCGGCCATCACCGCCCGCCGCGCCGCAGACGTCGCCGGGTCCAAGATCCCAAGCGCCTCACCCGGCTGGCACCCAGCGAGCTCGCGGGCGGCCTCGGCACCCAGGCACAGCAGCACCGACAGCCAGGCACAGCAGCACCGACAGCAAAGCGTTGTACCGGCCGGTGCGCACCACGATGTTCGCCGCCACGATGTTCGCCGGGCCGAGGAAGTCCCCAACCACCCGACTGGCTTCGGCCGCGTCGCCGCGACACATCGCCAGCAACGCCCCCCGCCCCACCTCCAGGGCCGCCTCATACGCAGCCCGACTCACCGCGTCGACCGCCCGGCCCACTGTCCGAGGCATTCATGCTTCTCCTGCAAGTTCAGAGGTGTTCATGGCGTGGGGCCCGGCCGGTCACCGGGAGCCGGGTGGGGGATCCCGCTCAACCGGTGACCGACCGGGGTCTGTGAGAACCGACAACGGCACCCGGCCACCGACACCGACACCGACACCGACACCGACACCGACACCGACACCGACACCGACCTGAACCTGCCACTGGCCGAAGGGGTTATCGATCACGAAATGCTCCTGGGGGTTCGGGGGTGGACACGGCGCAGCACGAGGGGATCGGCGTGGCATGGGGGCAGATCACCTTGACGATGACGACGTCGCTAAGCGCCGTCGTGGTCCGCGCTGCGACCATCGCCGCCGTGTAATCCTCATCGATCACTTCACCACGACGCACGTCGACTTTGATCTCCTGACGCGGCGCGTGGGAGCGGCGGTCGAGGTAGACGATCCGCCAGGTCTCCAGACCCCGCGCCGCCTTACTCTTCGGGCGCCGCCGGGTCATGGTGTGCCGTACCGGCTGTCGGTCGAGGCCTCGCACACCGGATGGGGAGTCTGCTCCCGCGCGCCCAGCTCGGTGTAGCGCCGCGCGTGGACGCGACGCAGCGCGATCCGCTCGTACAGCGTGGACCCGGTCACCAGATCCCCATCCCGACGGCGACCGCGACGACGCCTAGCATCGCGAGGATGATCAGAACGGCGATGCCCACCATCCGCGCCGGATCAAACTCGCCCCGGGACACCCCATGATCGGCGCGCTCGCGTGGATCGGGCGCGGGCACGGCGGGCGGCGGTACCGCTTCCAGGAGCGCACTTACCTGCTGACCGACCGGCTCCCACGCCGACGTGCGCGTCGCCGCGATCGCTTTGCCCACCAACGCTGCCACCTTGACCCGTTCGCGGTCGCTGAGACTGCCCGCGACGATGCGCTCGAGCAGTGTCAGCTCCGTGACCCGCTCCGGTGGTGAGCCGGGATCGCTCACACCTGGACCAGACATGGGATACCTCCTCCAGGACATAAGGGTGAGCGTCATCAACGCGCCCACAGGCCCGTAGACCACCAGCGCACACGCAGCCACCGCGGCCACCAGAACCACCAACAACACGACCAACAACGCGGCATCGCGCGGTGCCGGGTACCGGGGCATCCGGTGGCGCCCCACCCGACGGCCCTCCTTACGTCCGGGACTCATACCCACCCCCAAAATGAGTGACGCGCAGCTCGCTGACAGCGACCAGCACCGTGCGCCGACTCTGATCGAAGGTGACAAACACGCTGGTCGGGCGCGGGAACAAGGTCGGGTCCGGACCGACCACGAGCCCGGGACGATCGCGCCGATCGATCACTCGATCACCCTTGCGCGGCGCCGGCTCCGAGTTCACCGCAACCACTCCATACCCGCCGACACCATCACGAACTCGCGCCAGCTAGACCCCACCGCGGCGCTCACCGCGACCTCCGGATCAGCCCAGCCAGACATACCACCGTGGCCAGCTCCTCCGCCGCCAAACAGACGACGATGGCCAGCTCCCGCACGGTCAACTCCGCGACGTTAAGCCCCAGCGCGTCCAGCAACTCCAAGGCGTTGGCGGCCTGGTCGGCACCCAACTCCGCCGGCAGTAATCCCAACCCCGCCAGCCCCTTCACACCCCGCTCGCCCGCGCACTGCTCCACCAGAAGCTGACACGGTGGCTCGGTAAGTCGCAGCCGCCGCGGCCGCTCACCGTCGCTGAGCACCACCACCACATGCCCCGCCGCGAGAGCCCGATACGTCACAGCGCCTACACGGATCAGCTGACGCACCGCCTCTGTCGGCGTCACCCGCTCCCCCGAAATCACCAAGTCAATCCCGGCGAGCTCCTCGACCGAGACATTGATCGGCCCCAGCTCCACGTTCGACTTCATGACCGCTCGCTCCGGCAGCCAGGAACCGAACAGGGGATCTGGCACAACCCCGGGGTGTTCATGCCTCTCCTGTATCAGCATGATCTCCACTCAAGTGTCCGATCGGCGGTTGGCTGACGTCGGCGAGCACGCCGACCAGGCACGCCCGGCACACCAAGTCGTCACGATCCGGGTCACCGTTCAACTCGCTGACCAGCGCGACATCGACCGGCAGCCGGCACCCACACAGGCTCTCGGTCCAGCCGCGATCCTCCGCGTCCGCGACGTCGCAGGTCGCCACCGCATGCATCACGCCACCCTCGGCGCGACCCCACCACAACCCCGGGGCGGTCACGATGAGCCCGACCGGCCGCCGGGAGCCATAACGGCAGGGGCGCTCAACCGGCGGCCGGCCGGGGCCTGGGGGCCGTACTGGGGATCCTGGAGGAAGTGCTGCCCGGCCCGCTCCTGGTCACGCAGCACCGCGTAGCGGGCGGCACCGGCATCGCTTAGGCGCACCGCGCGGACATCCCACAGCGGATCACCCTCCTCAACGCGCAACCACCCCTCCCACACACACATATCCAGAGCGCTAATCAACTCCCACGACGCCGGCTCGCCGCGCTCCATGTAGACACCGGCCATCTTGGTGATCACGCCCTCACCGACACACCCCAGCACGGCCACTTCCTCGACCGGCCGCCCGTGGCCCACCGGCGCCGCAGCCGGGCGCGACGCGCTCACCGGGTGCCCCTCGTGCGATTGGGGCCCCCACGCGACCGCAGGATCACCCCAGCCGCGATGACCAGCCCACGGACCAGGCCATAGGAATAGCCGGTCTGCCCGGCCAAGTCACGCAGAGTGGCTCCTGCTTGATACCGGGCCCTAAGCTCGCGGCCGAGCCTCGCGCGCTCCGCGGCACCGAGCCGCGGCGGCTTGCTCCTCGACTCAGACATAGATCCCTCCAAGGTTGATGGGGAACACGATCACCGCGCACAACCCGACGATGAGCATCACCACCAGGAACAACACGACCAGAAGCCAGACATCGCGCGGCGCTGACCGGCGCGCCCGGTGCCGCCCGGCCAAGCGCGCGCGGCTCATGATTCACCCAACTTGCGGGCGATCTTGCGGGCATCGGCATCGACGATCCGAACCGCCTCCGACTCCACACCGAAGCGGTACAGCAACCACTCACCGGACTCCTGCTGGACGAACATCACCGTGCACGGCCCGCCTCCGACCAGCACCCCCTCCACGGCCACCCGACGATGCCGGGTCTGACTGACCCAAGGCTCACCAGGCCGACCTGGGAAGGTGCCCATCACAGCCACCAGTCCACACTCAGCGACACCAGCACGACGCACACCACCAGCAAGCCCACGGTGATCAGCCACCCAAAGACGACCAGCCAGACGATCGCCCCTAACGCCATCCCCACCCACACCACCGGGTTGACGCGAGGCGGCTGATCAGCGACGCATAGCGCAGGCAGCATCTGCTGCGTCACAAGCAAGTGCAGCACCTGCACGGCGACTGGCGCCCAGGGCGCCGTAACCAGGATCTGCCCCTCCGCATCCGCCTGGCACCCCCGCGTCGCCGCCGCGCACAACATCACCAGAGCCGCTACCTCCCGGCGCTCAGCCGCACTCAAATGACCGGCCTCAATCCGGGCAGCCAACTCCAGCTCCGCCCCCCCGCTCACACCCCGCGCCTGCCCGGTATCCGCCATCACGACTCCCCGGACCACGAGAGACAACCCCGGCCGAACACCAGGAGCATCCCCGCCGGAATCATCGAGCCCACCTGATTCGGGCACAGCAGCGCGAGCCACCACCAGCTCAAGACGAATCAAGTTCGCCCGCGCCGCCAGCCACACACCACACGGCCAGACCCGCCCCATCCCCAGCGCGCTGCGACACACCCGACACCGATCACCATCCCCACCCCGATGGTGACCCTCAACCAACCGCCGCCACATCGCGGCCTCAGCTCCCACGACCGAACCCGGACTGGCCATCGCGATCTGCTCCAACGCCCGCAACCGGCCCAGCACCTCACCCACCAACACCTCACCCACCAACGCCGCACCCGACCCAGCACCCATACCGGCCCACGTCACGATCACCGCTCCGACCGCGACGGGCGCCGCCGGAGCGGCCGCTGCTGGCGAGGAAGTCGAGGGCCCCGCCCAGGCGCCAGATGCGTCGTCAACCTGGTCGGGGCCAACGTTGATCCGGGAAACGACCGGCAGCTCGGGTGATCCCGACCGGGCATCGGGGTCCCGGCCGGGGTCCGAGCGCCCAACCGGAGCAGCTGCAACCGGGTCAGACGCCACCTGAGGAGCCTCAGGCGACGCGAGGTGCCAGGACCTCCGCAACCGGACCAGAACCCGGCGAGCCAGCACAGCCCCCCGACTCGGAGCTCCAGGTCCGCCAACGCCAACGCCATCGGGCCCGGCCATCGCGATCACCGCCCTCGCGGCTTGCGCCGCTGGCCGCGACTGCGCAGATCACGTTCACGGCGCAGATCCTCAACCCCGACTGCAAACGCCCTGCACACCTCCTCTGCGGCCGCTATGCCCGCGTCGTCCGCGGTGAAACGCATCGACGGCGGCGGTCCCGCCACGACCAACTCCCCATTCCGAAAAAGGATCATGCCCTCGCGCTCCCGTCCAGTCACGTCGCGGCAGACGAAGGAGTGCTCCCATTCCTCGCTCACCACGCCTGCATCCGCATCCGCATCCCCGACCTCCCACCCCGACAGGTGGACCCAGCCAGCCACACCCGGACGCAGTCCATGGACTACGTCCGGCAAGCGACGTCCTTAGTCCACCCAGCATCATTACTGTCAAACTGACTAGAGTCACTTGCCAGATCAAGTTAACCTGTCAGATGACTAGAGGCAAGTGGACAGAAGGAAGATTTTTGGTGCGGCAGACTTGCCTGGGGGACACTGAGGGCCCATACCTACTGACGGAGGCCACAGTGGCGGACAGCAGCCCAACGGTGCGGAGGCGACAGCTCGGCATGGAGCTGCGGCGGTTGCGGGACACTGTGGGAAAAGATCAGAAGGAGGCTGGCGACTACATCGGAGTCAGCGATAGCATGATAAGCAAGTATGAAACCGGTGATCGTCGAATCAAAGTCGGATACGTTAGATTGCTGTGCGAGCTGTACGACGTCGACGCCCCACACAAAGAGTTTCTGGTTCGCCTTGTCCGGGAGTCAGATGAGCGTGGATGGTGGGCGGATTATGGAAATACCGTGCCGTCTTGGTTCAAAGATTTTCTTGGGATGGAGACCGCTGCGGAGCAGATTCACACCTATCACTCCGAGCTCGTGCCTGGACTTCTCCAAACACCGGATTACATAAGAGGCTTAGCCGACGGCGCACCAACCGACCAGGTCGAGCAGACCATTGAGATACGGTCGACTCGCCAGAAGCGACTGACTGAACATATGCCGTTGCAGCTATGGGCCGTCATCAACGAAGCCGTTCTGCGGAGAGATATCGGCGGGCGAGAGGTGATGCTTGGGCAGCTCCGCCACTTGGTCGAGATGGCAGAGCTGCCGAACATCACGATCCAGGTGGTACCATTTTCTGTTGGTTTTCACCCCGCAATGGCAAGTTCGTTTACACTCTTGCGATTCTCGGGAACACCTGTAATGGATGCCGTCTTTGTTGACCTCAAAGGCGGCGCCGTCTTCATGGAGAAACCCCCGGACGTGGAACGTCACGTAACGGACTTCAGGCGGCTTACCTCGGACTTCGCCCTGCAAGAGTTGCAGACGAAGAGACTGCTCCAAGAAGAGATTGAGAGGAGGTGACCGGTGGTGGGAAAGTGGCGGAAGAGCTCTTACAGCACGATCGAGGGCAACTGTCTCGAATTCGCCAATGTCGACAACGGCAACTGTGTCGTGCGGGATAGCAAGGACTCCACTGGGCCGGCGCTCATGTTCCCGCCGACCCAGTGGGTCGCGTTTATTAAAACGATCAGCCGAGGGGATTTTGGCTGATCACGACACCCAACTAGTACGCCCCCCAGACAGTGGGAGCCGTCCGGGGCGTTTCATCGTTCACTACGAGTATGCCAGCCGCCTAGGGGCAAGGGCGGCCGGGCGGACGATACCTGCCCGGCGAAAGATCTTCGACTCACATGTATTCAGCGCCCACCGTCGTCGCCTCTACTCGGCGCCCCTCTCGGTACCGGCCGGGGCTGGTGCGCATCCAGCCCCGGCCGGCCCCTCACCGGGTGAACAGGCTGGTTTGCCGCTGACTGGCTTCGGCTTAGCCCTTTTCCGCAGTGCGCAGCACGATGGCCAGCAGCATCGCGGCCTGGTCCGGTCCGAGCAGGCGCTGGGCGCGGATGTCCTCGACCAGGTCCTCGTCACCCGCAGGGGTCCGGAAGGGGTGGCCGGCGCCGGCTTCGAGCGCGCGGAATCCGGCGTACTGCTCACCACGGCGGGTGATGCCGTAGCGGTCCACCGCGCGCAGCGCACCCAGTGGGTGGGAGCGCGCCCAGGCCGACGAGGCCGCCGAGACGGCCCTCGCCGAGGTGGCGTTCGTCGGCGGCTTCTCGGCGCAGTGTCCAGTTCGGTGCGCAACGGACCCCGACGAGGGTTCGCCGGCCTGGTCGGTGCACGTGTTTAACACTAGGGTCGGGCGACGTGTTAAACACCTCCTCGGTCGGGGGACTTCGGGGTGTCGGTCACGGTTGTTTTCCCTTTCGCTGGGGCGCGCCGGCGCGGGGATGCCTGGGTGGGAGCGTCGCTGGTGGCCTGGTCGAGGCGGGTGAGCACGGCGGTGAGTTGCTCGGTGGCTTCCCGGCGTAGCGCCGCGCGTTCGTCGGCGGCTTCTCGGCGCAGTGTGGTGATCTCGTCGTGGTGTTGGGCGCGCAGGGTGTCCAGTTCGGTGCGCAACCGGTCGATCGTGGCGTGGTCCTCGCTGGCGCGGCGGGCGGTGGCGGCTTGATCGGCCTCGGCGCTGGTGCGGGCGTTGATCGCTTCGGTGAGTTCGCCGCGCATGTCGCTGAGCACGGCCTCGGCCTCGGTCTGGACCCGTTCCAGTTCCTGACGGGCGGCCCGCTCAGCGGCGACGGTGGCCTCGGCGCGCCGTTGATACTCGGTCACCGTGGCCTCGGTGTCGGCGGTGAGGCGGGCGATCTGCTCGGCGGTCCGGGTCTGGATGGTGGCCACCTCGGCGAGGGCCGTCTCGGCGGCTTCGTCGGCCTGGGCGCGTAGTTCCCTCTCGCGCTGCTCCTGGATGCGCGCCTGGGTGGCGGCCCGCTCGGCCGCGGCCTGGGCGGTCTGCGTCTGCGCGATGAGGACCGAGGCTTCCCGATGGGCCTGCTCGGCCTCGAACGCGGCCGCGTCGGGGTCGACGACGGTGCTCACCACCTCGGTGACGGCGGCCAGGATCTGCTCCAGCTGCGCCGCGTGTTCGGCGACGGCGCGCTGCTGCGCCTGGGCGGTGTCCTCGAACCGGGCCAACAGCGCTCCGACCGACGTCCGGCCATCGGTCACCGGCCGCTCGGTCATCCCTGAGCCGCCGGGCTGATCACCCGGCTCCTGCTGGATGCGTCGCCGCGCCGCGAACGCCCTCGCCCGGGTGTGTCCGTCTTGATCACAGTAGGAGGCTGGTCGTCCCGGCGCTCCGGAACGGGTTACCGCACGATTGCACACCTCCCCCGGCCCGGTCGGGAACTGGCATCCGGGGTCCTCACCCGTGAGGGCACTGTGCTGAGGTTGCTCGCTCATGTCACCGTCCATATCGTTCTGTTTATGTTCCGTTAATATGTTCGCTATTACGTTTCGTTCGTTACGTTGATGCGTCTCGTGGCTCGGCGGAGCCGCTCGGGTCGTCCAGCGCGGGTCAGGGCGCAGGACTGCTCGAGAGTGGGACTGCGGGGGCAAGGGTCGGATCGTTGCTCATGGGGCCGGACCTCTCTCCGGTCAAGGCCTCGGTGCCGGTGTGACCGCACCGCCCGGGGCCGCCTACTGGGGGACCGTCTGATGCCGGACAAGGAGGCGGAGCACGGCTGTGTTGATCTCCGCTGGGGCACACTGGGGGCACGAGAGGCTGAAAAATAGCGGCAGAGAGCGACAGACGATGGCAAGGGTTTTTGCAGGTGAGGGGCGATATCGAGTCTCTGGCCAGCACCGGTGTTCGCCGTATGGGCGGTCTCCGGATGACTGCTCGGGGTCTACAGACGTGCCACGCTTCGCGGTCAGCTCTTGGTAACGATCAAGCCCTCGGGGCATAAGCACGACTCGACGTGATTCTGTGGAGAAGTCCACGTCGAGCGAGCTGATCAGCTCGGCGTCGGACAGCCGATCGAAGATTTCGGGCAGGTAGCACGGCACCTTTCGGCCCCAGCGGACATATCCGAAGTCGAGTACCGTCACACCACCCTCGTGCACACGCCGAAGAGCTATCCAGTCGAGTAGTTCGATTCCGGTCAGGTGCATCGGTCGACCTGTCGACGAATGCAAGCCTTACAGAAGCGACGCTCCTCGGTCGTCATGCTCGCGGCCAGCACCTCGACACTGCAGAGTGCGGTGTAGCGTCCGAGAGAGCGGTTAGCGGCGATGACGTCGAGGTCGATGAGATGCTCGGTCAACGTCACGGCGTCGACCATTGTCTGGACGAGGATCGCCCTGGTTGCACTGGTCACCGTGCGCCCTCGCCGCTTTGCTCGGTGACGCTGTGAGGGACTCGTGTATCCCACCTATGCCTCGGCGGGATGCGACTGGCTCGGGCTTGGACCATCCAAGCCGCGAACATCGCTATCAGCACGGGCACGCCGATGACCGCCAGCCACAGGACAAGTCCCCATAACCCTCTGTCGAAAACCACGTCGCAAAGAGTGGCCGATCAGTGACACTATGGCTTATCTGTAGTTAAGACCGCCCCGGATGGGCTAACGCTGCTCCAGGCTGGCCCGCTTGGCGAGCTGCTGTAGCTGCTCGTTGTCCGGTGCCCGGGTCAGCAGCTCCCGCAGTACTTCACGGGTTTTAAGGTTGCGGTAGAGCTTCACTGGAAGGAGAGCTTCCGCTCTCAGATAGGCACGCACCGGCTCGGCCACAGGCCCTCCAGCGTGGGCCAGTGCACGTCCGGCTTCTCTCCAGTAAAATGCTTCGTCCGCTCGGAACGGGCTGCGCTCCGGGCGGACAGCGCGCACTGAGCGGATGGCATCGTCGACATCACCGAGTTCCATCGCCACGCTGATTCGCCGGAAACCGACGCACATCGATCCATAACTGAACCCGTACGGGTCAGCCTCCCCGGCCTCGCCGAACCGATCCGCGATCTCCGCGGCCTCGGCGAGCGGCGCTACTGGGTCTCCCCCCTTGACCGCAAGAAGTCGCGCCCGGGGCGAGGCCAAGGTGGCGCACACCAGACCCGCTGTGTCCACGGTGACCGGTGGCAGTGTGGTCTGGTCGATCACGGTTTGCGCCAGGTTGAAGGAACCCCCGCCAACCAGCGTCGCGGCAAGCCCATAGGCGGCCGTCGCGAGCGAGACGGCCTCGTTGTGCTCCCGAGCGAGATGTTGCGCCAGGAACATGGCCTGTCGCCGTAGTTCGGTAGTAGCCTCCGCAGCGTTGCACCAGATGCGCGTCACGTGTACGTGCAGCAGCACACCCAGTGGAAGCAGTGTGCTGAGATCGCGGCCAATAGCCAGCGTGGTGTGCAGATCACGGATCAACTCCGGCAGGGTCTGACCCACGTCTTGGAACCGGCATTGCCGATTGAGCCGATACACCCTGGTCACCCGCTGCTTTAGCGCTGGTACGGGCAGCATCTTGCCACCGGGATAGCCGGCGGCTACCGCGTCGAGCGCGTCCCGTATGGCCTCGGTAGCGTTGTGGGTGCCCCCGTTGCCCGGGACAGGCAGCTCCAGCCGCAGCAGGTCCGACAGCGGGACACCCAGAGCGTCAGCTATACCCCGCCAGTGCGAGAGCCGTTGGAGAGGAGCCAAACCTCGTTCGACCTGGGACAGGAACCCAGCACTCATGCCGGCCAGCCCCGCCACTACCTCCAACGTCAAATCCCGCTTGAGTCGGAGCTTGCGAAGCAGCTCCCCTACAGTCTTCGCCTCCTGGGCATCCACGGTGGTTGTCTCCTCGACACGTGGTCAGGTATCCCAAGATCGGTGTGGGGAAACCTGGACCAAGATGATCTTCCGGTGTGGGCTGAACGTGAGTTGATCATGTTCAACCGAATCCTACCCCTGGCCTGCGAGGTGACACCTGGTGCCAGACCAACCGTCATCACCCGAATGGGCTAAATGCCGAGACGGCCCGCAAGTCCTTGCAGCTCCTGGCCCATCGGGTTGTGGCGACCCCGGGTGAGCAGCCCAGAGATCACCTCGCGAGCCCCGGGATCACGGTACAGCTGCACAGGGGACAGGTCCTCCGCCTTGCGGTAGGCGATCACCGCGTCGTCCAACCGCCCCCGGACACGCGCCAGCGCCCGTCCGGTCTCGGTCCAGTAGAACGCCTCGCTGGCCGGGAACGGATGGGCTTTCGGCGTTCTTCAACAACAAGGGAGGTGTGGGCAAGACATCGCTGGTCTATCATCTGTCGTGGATGCTTGCCGATCTTGGGCATCGTGTCATTGCGGTGGACCTGGAACCCCAAGCTACCTCATCGCCTCGTTTCTCAATGAGGAGCAGATCGAGGAACTGTGGTCGACGACGAGCCCCGCACGATCTGGTCGACGATCCGCCCATTCGTCGACGAGGAGGGCAACATCGAGGCGATCACACCGACGATCACCGATGAGGAGCGCCTCCTTCTGCTGCCCAGTGATCTCACCCTGTCCCGATTCGAGGATGAACTCAGCGCGCAGTGGTTGGCGTGCCTGACGGGAAAGCGCCTCAGCCTGAATCCATCGACCCAATTTGAGTGATCGTTATTCGAGTTGTGTTCAGTGTTGTGGATCATGGGATTGGTTGAGGGTGTGCGGATACCGCTGGTGTGTCCAGCTTTTCCACTGTAGGTCTCCTGGTCGGGCCTGGTAGGGCGGTTTTTGTGCTGGTCAAGCTCGTGAGGGAGGGGCGTGGGTTGCGGTGAACAGGCCCTCGAACGCGGCGCGGTGTGGCCAGGTGCTCGGGAGCCGCAGGATGATGCGGCGGGATCGGCGGGTGATTCTGGCGGGCAGGGTGATCAGGTGGCGGCGGATCGTGCCGGTTCGTGCGGTGGCGTGAAAGAGGCTGGCCAGGGTACCGGTGGCGCGGGTGAGGTTGTGGGCGATCGCGGCCAGGGTCAGCCAGGCCGCGTTCGCGGCGAACGATCCCGAGGGCATATGCGCCAAGGCTGAGTCTTTCAGATCGGCGTTGACCTGCTCGATGATCGCGTGTTCGCGGTGGTGTTTCTCGGCTTGGACCAGCTCCACGGCCGAGTCGGTGATGAACGCATGGTAGCGCCAGGCGGTGAATAACTCCCCCTGGCGATCAGGAACATTCTTGTCTTTCACCCCGCGCACGATCAACCGCACAGTGATCTGTTCCGATTTTCGTCGCGACCGGTATGCGGTGTAGATGGTTTCGGCGATCTGGGCGTCAGAAATCCACTGACCGCTGGCCTCGTCGTAGATCGCGTTCGGATACCGGATCGGCTTCCACGCATCGGGGTCGATGGCGGCGATCGCGGCCCGGACCGGGCGAGTCTGTTTCGTGGTGATCGAGAACCGGACCCCGGCCCGGACACAGGCCCTGACCACGGCGTGGCTGTCGAACGCGGAGTCCATCCTGGCCAGCAGGACCCCGGTCGCCCCCGCAGCCCGAGCGGTGGTGATGGCTTCGCCGAGAACAGCTCGTCGGCCAGCTGGATCGGCTCCCCGTCCGGCAGGGCGCGCAGCGTGACGCCGGTGCCGCGCTGTACGTCCAGCACCTCGTAGAGGGCAGGGGGCACCTGCCGCCAGATCTCGATGAGGTCACGTTCGTCGGGGCGCAGCCAGTGGCCTCGGGCGGCGAGGAACTTGTCGACCAGGCTGTCCGGGAAGAGCGCGAGATCCAGACAGAACATCCCGCCCTGCCGCGCCTCCTCGGGCTGGCTGACCAGCGATGTGCTACTCGTCAAGCCGGGTGCGCGCTCCGCGTAGACGCCCAGCAGCGCGCCGACGAGCTGGGCTCGCGCCGCCAGCGGGGGCGCACCCTCGCGCAGGCAACAGACCTTGAACTTACGACCGGACCCGCACGGGCAAGGGTCGTTGCGGGGGACGTTGCCCACGGTGACAGCGAGTGCCTCGGACAACCCCGCGCGCAGTGGACTGGGACGCTCAGTGCGCCGCAGGTACCGGTCAGCGGTGGGATAGTCGCCGCGCGCGCAGCGCCGTAAGCTGCGGTTCGACCGCGGCGCCCCGTGCGGTGGGGCATTCGACCTGGTCGGCGACCGATCTCAGTACGTCATCCGAGGCTGCGGCCAGTGCGTCAAGGAGAAACAGGGTCTGGTCATCGTCACAGCGGCTTGTTGCCGAGGAGTATTCCGGCGACGGTCTCGACATCGGCCAGGACTTCGGTCTCGGTAGTCATCAACGCAGAGTAGCCGACCCTGATGGAAACCGCGTGGGCCCCCGACTCCAGCCTCCCATCGCGGGGCGTGTGCCCGGTCTTGCCCCGAGATTGTGAGGTTGATCGAGGACCAGACCTGACAGGCGGAGCGTCCAGAGTATAGTATACGCAGCGCTCCACATAATTCGAGCCACACCGGCTGCGAAGCACCGGAATGGCTCGAAGTCAGTTAGACTTTTGCGGCAACCGGGTCGATGACATCGAGATTAGTGCCAGATGGTTTCGGCCGGGTAGTAGCCTCCGATGCATGACCAGCTCACAAGGCGGCCACGATCGTCCCCAAGGCAATGGTTCGTGCTCTCGTTGATAAACCTGATTCCGCCGTCGGGCACCTCGCCGACATACCAGCTCTGAGACCGGGTGGAGTCGCAGCGGGCGATGCCTATCCCGATCGATCTGGTATCGAGGATGCCCCGCCGGTCGCGACATTGCGCAGCTGACGGGTCCCGTCAGCCCAGGCGCGGACGTTCCACTGCTGATGAGGCCCGTAATTGCAGCCATAGGTACGCAGCCCGAACTCGACGCTGTCGTCTAAGCACCAGCCGGTGTTCTCGTTGCGGAAGGTCTGGACGGACTGAGTCTCGCTCGTCATCGCCACGGTCGGACCCACCAGCATCCCGACCGCGGTCGTTGGTGGGCTCCCGGAGGCTGCATCTGCCGAAGCGGCACCTGGCATTGCCAGCACCGTCGCGACCATGGTGATCAGCGCAACCGCCATACCCCTCCGCACAGCATGCGACCCTGTTCGTGAGGTCCCCAGCACGAATCCTCTCCCGACGGACAACCAACCCACACTCCCACACTCGCTCGTGAGTAGGATCGCACCTTTTCCTGTGTGGGTGCGCCCAGGGCCAGCGCCGGTCCCCAAAGCGGATCATGTGGGTTCTCTCGTGTCCTGGTATTCATTGATTGAGAATCCTCCTCGGTAATGAGCCGTAATTCGCTGCTGGGAGTTATGCGACGACATCGTCAAGGAAAGCAGATCTAGACCGGGAGGTGTCCCCAATGATCTTTGCTGTGCAACAGCATCCGGTGAGGCTGGCCTCCTCTGGACGCCACAACCCTTCGCTTCTGTTTGACGGGCAAAGTCGTACCATCGTGACCGGCGTGGCGGGGCGTGGCGATCAGATGACCTGGCGTTTTGAGCTGCCGGGGGTTGAGATCTGGCCCAGCTCGATGCCGTCCCGCACTCACAGTAGGCGGAGCTGCTCGCGCACCCGGTGGGGGTCCATCAGGCCGAAGGTGGGTTGCCCGGCGCGCTGGGCTTGCAGGAGGGCGGCTTCGATGTCGTCGATCATGGAGTGGAGTTCGGTGCGGACCTTCGGGTCGGGGGAAGTGGCGGCTTCGCGTGGAGTCAGGTCACCGATGACATCGGGTGTGTCGAGCCAGGTGGCTTCGGCGCTCCGCCCGATCGTCTTGGGCTCGCCCCCAGCCTCCTCCGCATCGACGAAGTAGGTCTCCATGATGAGGGTTCGGGCCTCGCGGTCGTCGGGCTCCGGGCTGATCCGGTCAGCGCGCCGGTCGCGTTCGACGGCATCTGGGGCGACGCTGTGCAAGACGTCCTCAAGTTCGGTGAGACGGGCGGGGGAGTTGGCGGTGACGATGAAATCATCGCCAACCCAGTGGATCTCGCCGAGGTTGAGCATCCGGCCGTCGGGCAGAGGCCGGTGCCGGGCGACGAGGTCGTTGCCGGCCTGGGTCAGTTGCTGCGTCAGGCGGTCGAAAGCCCGCTGAGGGTGGGGCACGTGGTAGGTGACGCGGCAGTCATACAGGTCGTCGCCGTCACTGTTGCGAAGCTGGACCGGTGGTTCGGGAGCGAAGAAGTCCGCGATCTGTTCGGCCGACGGACCTGCGGCAAGCAGGTCGGTCAGGGCGCGGCGGTGGTGCCGGGCGACACGGACGGGCAGCGCCAGCATCCGGGGTGTGGTGCCGTCGTGCAGCAGCCGGCCGCAGAACAGCTCCAGGCGAGGGGCGGAGAGCGAGAAGAGCTTGTCGGACAGGTAGCTCGGGTCTCCGTCCGGGAGCGCGCGCAGGGTGACACCGGTGCCGTGCTGTACGTCCACCGACTCGTAGAGGGTGACGGGGATCGTGCGCCAGTCATTGATGAGGGCCCGCTCGTCGGGACGTAGCCAGTGACCTCGGGCGGCGAGGAACTTGTCGACCAGGCCCTTCTGGAAGAGGGCGAGATCCAGGAAGAACATCGAATACCACTCGTCGCCCCCGGCGCGGTCCAGCAGTGGTTTGATGATCTCTATGCCGGGAGCGTGCTCACCATAGCTACCCAGCAGCGCGTAGACGAGCTGGGCCCGCACAGCCAGCGGAGGCGTCGCGTTGTGTCGGCAGCAGGTCTTGAACTTGCGGCCCGACCCACAGGGGCAAGGGCTGTTGCGGGGGACCTCGACCGCGGCGGCGGTGAGGATCTCGGCGAGTCCCGGTTGCAGCGAGTCGGAGAGCCGGGCGCGCCGCAGGTAGCCGTCAGCGGCGAGGTAGTCACCGCGGGCGGCGGCGTACTGGGCGGCGTCGTGCAGGGCCGGCTCCAGATCGGGGCGGTGGGTCAGCGCCTCGCTGATCAGGCCGCTGGCCGCTACGGAGTCTCCGGCACCTTCCGCGGCGCGTGCGGCCAGGAGCGCGACAGCAGCCCGGACGCGCTTGCCGCGAGCCTGTGACCGCAATGCCAGCAGCAGTGGGTCGGCCGTACCGCCTTAGGCGGTACGGCATTCGATGCGGCCGGACACGAAAGCCAAGGCCTCGTCTGGAGTCGAGGCCAGTACGTCGAGGATGAACCTGGTCTGCTCCTCGACCAGCGGTTCGACACCGGTGAGCATCCGGGCGATCGTCTCGCCATCGACAACCAGATCGGTCTCGGTAGGCATCGGGCCACCCTAGCGCCGACCCAGATCAAGCACTTCCGCCAACCGGGTCGGTCGCAGACCTATCCGAACACTCCGCCGATCAGTCACCGGACGCTCATCGCCACCTTCCAGATGCCCTGAACGGATCGCCGTGACGTCGACGAGGCAGTGGTCGAACAACCGATACGGTCAGCGACGTGTTCGACGGTGCTGACCCGGCGCGGACCACAGCGGCGGTGGACGCCACGTGCAGCGACGACGAGACGGTCATCGCCCAAGACGAGGAGCGACCCGCCCGCCAGCTGACCGGCCCGGTCATCATCGGGATCACCGCAGCCAGCGCCTTCGTCGCGGTGTTCACGATCTATCAGGTGTTCTGGCCGCTGGCGCAGGGCAACCAGTTCTCGCTCATCCTGTTCCTGGCGGCGACGTTGCCGCTGGTGTTCCTCTGCTACCGCGCCGGTCTCCGGTTCGGTCGGTCACGGGTCCCAGCTCGGGACAATCCCACGGTCGCGGACTGGGCGCTCGCGGCGTTGGCCCTCGCGGTCTGTCTCTACCCGGTGCTTCCGGTACCACTCGGTGCAGGCGGCTTCGACGCGTTTCTGGACCGCCAGGGCATCCTGGCCACGCCGGACGTGCTGGCGGGTGCGGTGCTGCTCTTGCTGGTGCTAGAAGCCGCCAGACGGACCACCGGGTGGGTACTGCCCGCCGTCTGCTTGCTGATGCTGGCCTACTCCTACTACGGCGGGCTGCTGCCGCAGAGCTGGTCGATCGCGCATCAGGGTCTGAACTTCGACGAGATCATCAATGGGCTGTACAACGACGCGTCCGGTTTCTACGGCATACCGCTGGACGTCGCGGCGAGCTACATCGTGCTGTTCGCGATCTACGCCGCGCTGCTGGATCTGTCCGGCGCGGGCCGGTTCTTCATCGAGCTCTCACTGGCCGCGTTCGGTCGCTCCCGTACCGCGCCGGGCCGGACTGTCGCGTTATCCGGATTCCTGCTGGGCACGGTGTCCGGTTCGGGCGCGGCGACCACAGTCAGTCTCGGTTCGGTGACCTGGCCGATCCTGCGCCGCGCCGGTTATCCGGCCGAGCACGCGGGCGGGATGCTCGCCGCGGCGGGAATCGGCGCGATCCTCTCACCCCCCACGCTCGGCGCTGCGGCCTTCATCATCGCCGAATATCTGCGAGTGTCCTACCTGCAAGTACTGCTGTGGGCGAGCATCCCGACGCTGCTGTACTACCTCGGCATCCTGCTGGCCATCGAGATCGACGCCCGGCGCCACGGGGCCACGGCGGTGGAGATGCCGGCCGCGTCGCCGTGGCGGCTGCTGGGCCGCTTCGGCTATCACTTCATCTCGCTGGCCGTGATCGTGGTGTTCCTCGCGCTGGGCATTCCCCCGTTCGCTGCGGTGGTCTATGCCTGCGGGGTGCAGCTGGTGCTGTCCTTCCTGGACCGTCGACACGCGCTGACGCCCCGGCGGTTCTACGCGGCGCTGGCCACCGGGGTGCGCAGCGTGCTGCCGGTGGTCGCGGTGTGCGCCGCCGCCGGGATCATCACCTCGACCATCGCCAAGACCGGCCTCGGGCTGCAACTGTCCTCGATCCTGGTCGGCGCGGCGCGCGCCATCACCGACAACCCGACCGGCACGCTGATCGCCACAGTGGTATTCGCCGCGGTCGCGGTCGCCGTGCTCGGGTTGGCGGTCCCGGTGACCGCGTCGTTCATCATCGCGTGGGTGATCATCGGCCCTGCGCTGCAGGACCTGGGGGTGGCCCCGCCCGAGGCGGCGATGTTCCTGTTCTACTTCGCCGTGCTCTCCGAGGTCACCCCACCTACCGCGCTGGCCGCCGTCGCCGCGTCCGCGATCACCGGCGGGCGGGTGATTCCCACCATGATGCAGGCGGCCAAGTACGCGTTGCCCGCTTTCCTGGTGCCGTTCGCCTTCGTGCTCACCGGTAACGGTGCCGCGCTGCTCACCCTCGGCGCACCATGGACCATTCTCTGGACGACCGCGATATCAGCGCTCGCGGTGGCCGCGCTGGCGGTCGCCACCGGCGGTTGGCTGATTCGACGGGCAGGCCGGGTGGAGCGTGCCCTCTGCTTGCTCGCCGCGTTGTTGCTGCTGTACTTGGAGCCGGCCGCGATCACTGCCGGTGCCGTGCTACTGGCCGTCGCCGTCGTGTTCCACTTGTTGACCACTCGAGCAGCTGGGAGTACGGCATGAAACCGGGCCGATCTGCCGTGACGCTATTCGCCGCCGCGCTGGCGCTAACCAGTCTGGTGGCCTGCGGTGGTCGCCAGCAGAACGCGTCACCGGGTGCGGGTACCGGTTGCGAGATCACCGAGGAGAGCCGGATCAGTATCGCCACCGGCAACACCGGCGGTGTCTACTACGTGCTCGGCGGGGCGCTCGCCGAAGCGGTGAGCTCGGCCACGGGTGGCAAGCTCAAGGCCACCGCCGCCGAGACCGGCGCCTCGGTGCAGAACATCCAGCAGCTCGTCGCGGGCAATTACCAGGTGGCGTTCTCGCTGGCCGACACCGCCGCCGACGCGGTCAACGGAACCGGGTCCTTCGCCGGCTCGCCGCAGCCGATCAGAGCGCTGGCCCGGCTCTACCCCAACTTCAGCCAGGTCGTGGTCCGCTCCGACGCGGGCATCGCGACGCTGGCCGACTTACGCGACAAGCGAGTGTCCACCGGGTCACCGAAGTCCGGCACCGAGGTGATCGCCAACCGGATGCTGGCGGCCGCCGGGCTGAACCCGGACACCGATCTGGCCGCCCAGCGGCTGGACATCGGGACCAGCGTGGACGGGATGAAGGACGGCACGATCGACGCCATGTTCTTCTCCGGTGGGCTGCCGACACCCAACCTCACCGACCTGTTCACTAACCTCGGCGACCAGGTCCGGTTGCTGGACACCTCCGCCGTCCTGGGTCGGTTGCAGGAGATCAATCCCGTCTACGACGTCGCCACCATCCCCGCCTCGACCTACCCAGCCGCCACCGACACCCCGACCATCGTGGTACCGAACCTGCTCGTCGTCCCCGAGAATCTGGACCCGCCCACCGCCTGCGTCCTCACCAAGACCCTGTTCGACCGCAAGACCGATCTGGTGGCCGTCAACCCGGCCGCCGAGGACATCACCCTCCAGCAAGCCCGCCAGACCACCCCAGTCCCCCTACACCCCGGCGCCCAACAGGCCCTAGACGCCCTAGGCGCCCCCTGACCCCCCGGCGTGTCCGGCGCCTATGCCCTGGAGCGGGCCTGACGTCAGCGTATCGCTCAGTCGTCGAAGGCATTGCCCGCGTCACAGAGGATCTCCCGGCCGTTGAGCGGCTGTACCTTCCGGCAGTTGTGTTTCTCGAACAACTCCCGGAAAGCGTCGATCTGCCGTCCCGACATAGTGATCGGGTTGGCGAACACGATGAACGAGACGGGTTCGGTGAATGGCGGCGTCGTCAGTGACCCCGAGTAACGAAACGATGTCCGCTTGTCGGGGAGCAGGCCACGCACGCTCACGTCCGGCACAATACGCGTGCCGCCAGGATGCTCAGGAAGCTCCCGGAAGATTGGATCGGTCGCTCTGTTCGCGCGTCCCCGCTCGATGAAGACACCGAGCACGAGGATGGCACCGTCCGCGCTGCGGTGCACGAGATGCATCTCCAGCGGTGTGTTCCGACCTGCGATCTCGTGTTCGGAGGGGGTGTGCCAGTGGAACTGCACCAGGTCGTAGCGGACACCGCTGAGAGTGATGTGGGCAGCGCCGCCAGGAACATCGGCTCGGATGGTGGCGAAGTCGTCCGGTGACCCGGTATTGACCAGCGTCACGTTCGTACTCGTCGGGTAAGAGAAGTCGATCTTCGGCAGGCGCTCGACGAATTTGATCTCATTTTTGCAGAAGTCGATCGGACTCTGCGACATTCCTAGAATGTCCATACATACGATTCCTTCCTGGCCTCCGGCGCGGGGCCGCCCAGTGCATTCGGCGTCATCGCGAACACTACGGCAACGCTGCCGTCAAGCCAGGCCTTGACCTCGAGTCGGCAGCGATCACCGTCTGCTGGTTTTCATGTTCCCGACTTCCCCGAAAGGCACGGAGTACGACGCAGCCGTGCCACGGTACCGACGGTGGTCGGGTGGCAGGACTTGATCGCCGACGGCGGATCAGGGTTCCTGGTTCGCCGTCGGCCCCGCCACTTCCGCGATCAGTTGCGCCAGCAGGTCCGGCTGGGACAGGAAAGGGTGATGTCCGCTGTGCAGTTCCCGGACCTGTGTGGCGGGTTTCGACCAGGCTCGCTGTATGGCGGGTGGGGTGGCCCGATCGTCGGTGCAGACTACGTAAGTCGACGGTACGGTTTGCCAGGCGACGCCCCTGGGTGGCTGGGCGAAAGCCACCAGTGACTGCCGGGTCAACCGCTGCGTCGCCTCGTCCCGAGTCTTCTGATCACAATCCTGAAGGAACAGCGCGTGAAGCAGCTCGGGCTGCTCGGTCCTGATCCCGGTCGTGCCGTCGCCCCTCGGCTCCATCCAGGGTGGGGGTTGCGGGCCGGTGAAGCTGTCGAGCGACTGACTCTGGTCGGGCATGACAGCGCTGAGGTAGACAAGGTGCTGGACATTGGGCTGGCCGGTGGCAGCGTCGGTGATCACCATGCCGCCGTAGGAATGGCCGCAGAGGATCACGGGTTCGGCGCTTCCGGCAAGCAGAGCCCGGACCGTGTCGGCATCGGAGTACAGGTCACCGAGATCATCCACTGGGCCGCTGCCGCAACTGGGTAGCTCGACCGCGTGACTGCTCAGACCGCGATCAGCCAGTGGTGCCACCATCCGCTGCCACCACCACGCCCCGTCGATGACACAGGCTCCGTGCACGAAGACAACCTTCATCGGCGTTCTCCTCCATCCCGGTGATCGTGACGCGACGGTCACATGACCTCAAGGCCACCATCACAAGCGGCCACGTGGCTAGCCGCTTCGCTGCGAGCGCAACCCAGCTGCCGCTGTGGTTCGTTGCTGGATCTAGGAACACCGGGTGCATGCCATACGCTCGACCACCTTCGTGGCGCGTAGCCTGTCGGGACACGCCAAGCTACGCTGGCAGGTATGAAGACCATTACCCAGCGGGAGTTCCGCAACAACTCCGCGGCGGTGATGGACGCGGTCGAGGCGGGGGAGACCTACCACATCACCCGCAACGGCGTCGAGGTCGCCGAGCTACGCCCGCTCGCGCGCAGGCGGCGCCTGAGCGCCGAGGAGCTGGTGGCCCGGCATCGCAGGCTGCCGCGAGTGGACCACGCCCGCTTGCGCGCGGAAGCCGACGAGTTCTTCGGCACGCAAGACCGCGTCGGCGCCGACGACCCGTGGGAGCGCGGCCGTGGCTGATCGCCCCGCCTCCGGGGTCCTCGACACCTGCGCCTACATCGACCTCGACGTGATCGACCCGGTAATCCTGCCAGCCATCCCGGAGATCACCGCAGTCACCCTCGCCGAATTGCATCAGGGTGTCGCCATGGCCAAAGACGCTGCTACCAGGGCAGCGCGCACCGAGAAGCTCGGCGCGGCCGTCGCCGACTTCGATTCCCTGCCCTTTGACGGAGAGGCCGCTGCCCGGTACGGGACGCTGGTAGCGCTGGCCATCGCGGCCGACCGCGATCCTCGACCCCGCCGGATGGACCTGATGATCGCCGCGATCGCCTCGACCAGGGATCTTCCTCTGTACACGCGTAACGCTGAGGACTTCAAGGGCTTGGACAACGTCGTGACTGTGGTCGCCGTCTGACTTCCGCACACGCCTCAACAAATTCCCGGAGCCTGATGCGACACGGTGGTGATCGGCTACTCGCGCAGCCGGGTGGCGACCTCGCCGATGACTCGGCTAGCCTGCTCCCGACCGTCGCGGACACTGGCAACGGCGAGGGGAGCCGATGACCCAGCAGACCTTCGGTGGCGAGCTACGAAGGTTGCGTGAGCAGCGTGGGCTGTCGCTGAAGAAGTTCGCCAAGCTGGTGCATTACGACCCGGGCTACCTGTCCAAGGTCGAGAACGGCCTCAAGCCGCCGACTGCCCCGCTCGCAGCCAGGTGTGACGCGGAACTGGACGCCGACGGTGCACTGTCCGAATTGGTGCCCGCACAGCCTGCCCGTAAATCGCGGTCAACAGGTCACGAGATCCGGATTCCAATGGTGATCGACGGTCAGCCGATGCTGTTGCCGGTCGGTGTCAACGGCCAGCTCAGTGGTAGAGCGGACGGGAACTGTCACCGAGCCGCTCCGACTGATCTCTGCGGGACGCTGTCGCGTGGCCTTCCGGGTTCATCCGTTGCCATGATCGTCAGCGGTGGGGGAATGACGTGGCAGTGGGAACTACCGGGTGGCCGTGCCTTCGGGGGAGCTGCTTTTCCAGTGCATCTGGTCGAGGCATCCTGGTCTACCCAACACGCCGTCGTTATCGCGGATCAACGGTTACGGTCCATGAATGAGTTCGTAGGGTCGACACCACGAAGCGTGATCATCGCCGGGACCCCCGATGGATCTGGCGCCTCCCCGGTGCTGTTGGACGCTGTAGCCGCTCGTACACAGATTTGCAACCGCGCGCTGACGATTCCGCAAGCGTTCCAGGTGGATGATCTCACACTCGGCATACTCTGGGCACTATCCAATCTTGACGAAGCATTGTTGAACGACGACGGGAATCTCACTCAGGCTCGGCGATGTCTGCGCAACACCCCGTTGGACCACGCGGCGATTCTGAGAGACGCCCTCACCGGGCTTTCACCATCTCCTCCATGTGGCTCGGCTCGGACTCGTGCGCTCGCTTCATCATGAGCAGTACCCGAGACTTCTCCACTCAGCCAGCTTTCTGGACCAGGGAACAACGCGGCGAGGAAGCATCCACCTGGCTGTTCTTCCGGCACAAACTCGCTTATCTTCGGACGACCAGTCGGCGGTTCACTGACGGATCCGGCTCTGCGGGTCGGACCTTCTGCATTCCCGAACATGTGGTGCTCGACTCGCCGCCCAGCGAGCGCGTCTTGCTATTGCTGGCTGCCGCGCTGATGGAATCGCTCGGCATCAGTACCCAGTTCTGCCCGGACCCTGCACTGTCCTCGGTCGACGGTTTCGTTCTCGCACCCGGTTCAGCAGCCGTCATCGCGAACTGGGTACGCACGGACGGGTGCTGGCATGTCGACAGAATCCAGTCAGCCTCACGGGTGCGAGCGTTCAACGACGTCATCGGACACGCCAGATCACAAGGGCTCTGCAACGCGGCCAACCCGGCTACCCGGCTGGCTGTGCTCGCCGACTACCTTGGGATCGACTGGACGTGGCTGACCAGCCGATGCCGTGCTCTGGCCGCGTACTCCTGCCGGGACTTCGCGCGACCCCGAAGCCGACTGCTGTCCACCGACGGCCTTGATGCAGCGTGCCGGTACGTCGCATCCCTGTACGACCAGCCAACCTCGGTCGGCGGCTAGGGTCAGGCGCGTGACAAACAGCCCGGCGCCGCAGAACGTCTCGGTCTTGTCGCTCGGTGGCACGATCGCCATGACCAACTCGGGAACCGGCGGCGCTGGGGTGGTCCCGACCCTGGATGCTGCCGCATTGCTGGCTGCGGTACCGGGACTGGCCGAGCTGGACGTGAAGATCACCGCCCGGAGTGTTCTAGCTTTGCCTGGTGCCTCGCTGAGCTTCGATGATCTGTCCCAGCTCGTGGCCATCGTGCGGGACGAACTCGACTCCGGCGCCGATGGGGTTGTCATCACTCAGGGCACCGACACGATCGAGGAGACCGCTTACTTCCTCGACCTGACCGTGAACCGCGCCGCCCCGGTCGTGGTCACCGGTGCCATGCGCAACCCCACCATGGCCGGCGCCGACGGACCCGCCAACTTGCTGGCCGCCGTCCAGACCGCAGCCAGTACGCACCTGACTGGCGTCGGATGCGTGGTCGTGATGGCTGACGAGATCCATGCCGCCAAGCACGTCCACAAGATCCACAGCGCCGATCCTGGCGCGTTCGCCTCACCGGACACCGGCCCGATTGGCCGGGTGGTCGAGGGGCACCCACGTTTGCTTGCCCGCCCGATGGCCGCGCCGACCTACCCCACCCCTGCCCGGGAGGTCCGCATCGCCCTGGTCACCGCCTGCCTCGGCGACGACGGCGAGTTGTTGCGTCGGGTGGGCGCTGGCTTCGGCGGCGTGGTCATTTCCGGTTTCGGTGTAGGACACGTCCCCGCCGCGTACGTCGGCCTGCTCACCGAACTCGCCGTGCGCATGCCGGTCGTACTCGCGTCGCGAACCGGCGCTGGGCCTGTCCTGCGCAGCACCTACGGCTTCCTCGGCTCCGAGCGTGATCTCCAGAATCGCGGGCTGATCAACTCCGGTTTTCTTGGCCCATTCAAAGCTAGGATCTTGCTGTACCTGCTGGCCGCCGCCGAGGCCACGCTCGACGAGATCGCCATGGCCTTCGACCTGGCCGGTGGGGGCGTCGCTGTGTCAGGCTGAGCGTTGTGCGCAGCCATGAGCTCACGCCCGGCCGGACTTTCGGCATCGTGTTTGACCACGGTGATGACTTCTTCAACACCCTCGCCGCTTTCTGTGCCGCTCACGACGTCCGGCAGGGTTACATCCCGATGTTCATCGCCGGATTCGCCGAAGCCGAGATTGTCGGCACTTGCGAAAAACTCGCCGACCCTGGCGCCCCCGTCTGGTCCAAGGTTCACCTGACCAACGTCGAAGCCGTCGGTTGCGGCACTCTGGCCTGCGACCCCAAGACTGACCGCATTCTGTCGCATATCCACACCAGCCTGGGTCTCAAGGAACGCTCAGCCCTCGGCCACACCAGCCATTTGCTCTCCGCCCGAGTCCAGTTCCTCGTCGAGATGCTGCTTATCGAGATCGCCACACCGACCATGCTCCGTACCCCAGAACCGGCACTCTACGACATCCCCCTACTCAGGTTCGGATCATGAAGCGGCTCGACGGTGCAGACCGTCATCGTTGCTCCACTGATTCGTGTTCTGGGCTGCCCGCTGCAGGTTCGTTACTCTGGAGCTGCCACAGGGCGCTCATTGGCATCGCCCGCAATTTTGGTCCGAACGGTAGCGTCGTGTTGCCGGTGTAGAGGACGATGCCTACGAGAAAATCTTCGTTCAGTTTGTCAGCCAGTCGTCGCAGTCCGCTGAAGTCGTCGGATCGGACTGTTGATGCGGCCTTCACCTCGATACCGACGACCTGGCGTTGACGATTCTCCAGTACGGCATCGACCTCTACCTTGTTGTGGTCACGATAGTGGTAGAGGTCGACGAGTTCCTGTGACCACGTGAGCTGACGGGCAAGCTCGGAGATGACGAAGCCTTCCAGTAGGGGCCCGAACGGAGCGCCGGGACGGCGCAATGCGTGAGCATCGAGCGCGAGTAGGCGGGCTGCTATTCCCGAGTCGACGAAAATGAGTTTGGTGGCGCCGGTAGCCCGGGTGCCGAGGTTGCGTGACCAACCGGGCACGCGTTTGATCAGGAAAACCTCTTCGAGTAGACGCATATAGCGCGCCAAGGTGGGGCGCGAGATCTGCAACTCCGATTCGAGACTACCGGGCGCGACCAGCAGGCCCGACCGTGCGGCCAGCAGCCGGATGAGCGTGGCCAGCGCCGGGGCGCGTTCGATTTCGGCCAGCTGCCTGACATCTCGGTCGATGAGGTTCTGCACATAGGCGTCGAAGAATCGTCCACGGCGGCGTGGGTCGGTGCGGGCGACGGCCTCGGGCAGCCCGCCGCGCACGACGCGATCGGCGTAGTCGGCGCGGGTGATGGTCGATTCGTGGCGTATCGCGGGACCGAGCCGGAACACCGTGTCGATGAAAGCATCGGGAGCGCTGTCGATCTCGCCTTGGGAGAATGGCCACAACTCGATGGTCTCCATGCGGCCCGGCAGCGTGTCGGGAAGGTCTCGAAGCCCCAGCAGGCGCGATGATCCGGTGAGCAGGAACCGGCCGGGCCGGGGGTCGGCATCCACCGTTGCCTTGATGGCCAGCAGCATTTCCGGCGCCCGCTGGATCTCGTCGATGACCATGAGCTCGTCGAACGAGACGAACCCCACCGGGTCCTCCAGCGCCGACTGCCGATCTTGGGGAAGATCGAGATTTCGCCATTCAGCGGCGCGGTCCCCAGCGACTGCCCGTACCAGGGTGCTCTTGCCGACCTGGCGGGCACCGTTGATCAGCACCACCCGGGTGTCGGCGAGCGCCTCGGCGATGGCCAAGGCAGCGCGCCTGGGCACGAACGTGAGGCGGGGCACAAGCCAAGTCTACCATCGCTCGTTCGATCCGCGAGCCTGCCATATTCAAAACGCGAAAAGTTGACTTTCGATTAGCGACAAGATCACTCTTGGACACGGCTAGCTGGATACGTGTCCTCGCCGAGAGTGATCATGGCTCTTTCCGGCAGGTCAGCGTCCCTGGGCTGGTCGCGACGGATCTTCGCCAGTTCCTTGTCGGCCGTCGTCATGATTGGTCCTCGTGAGGGATCAGCTGGATGCAGTGCGGGTTGGGTAGCTGCGTCACTACGGTGTTACTCTCGACCCCGAACTCGATGTGGTACATGCGGTGGTCGCCATATACTTCGGACTTGGAGATCACCCCCCACCGACCCCACGTGCAGCCGCCCTGGGGCACCCTCCCCGACGATCATGGCCCGCATGCCCAGGTAGCTTGACACTTCGGGAGGCGGCCAGCGGCGACGGTACATTCTCCGCAACCGACGGTAGATATTTTTTGGGGGGTGTTGTAGCTGCCACCAGACCCAGGCGAGTCCGCGCGACGGGAGGTAGTCGGCGTAGCCGCCGTGTGCGGGTTTCATTCACTCACCCCGCGCAGTCACCTGCGGAGAATATCCGTGTGGTCCACCCGTAGTCTTGGTGCTTGAACGGGTTGCCGCTCGGATTTCCTGGCAGCGCAGGTCCACGCCCTACCGCTTCGTAGCCGATGCGGTAGGCGCCTTCCTTGCACGTCGTGCTGACGTCGATGTCAAAGCCTTCCTCGTCGGCGATATCGAAGACGAGCGGGGTGCGACCGCCAGCCTGCTGCCACTCGCCGCCAAAGGCCTGTGCTCGATCCACGCGTGGATCTTGTGGCTCTGCGGCAGATGCTCAGGGTGGCACACGGGCCTCAGGACATCGGTGACCTGTCCGTTCTCGACCTTCAAGCCACGAAACAACTACGGTGCAGGACTTGGGTAGCTCGGCGCCGCACTCGCCGGTGGTGCTGGCGGTCGCGAGGATGACCGCCGCGAGGGCGAGGATCTTCAACGCAAGCTCCGATCTGGTGATTACGCGGCTGGAAGGGCCGGTCGGCCGCCGAGAGCGGTGGCGCTGAGGGGCGCTCGGATCGACGGCCGACCGGGGATCAGGCGGCGTGTTCATCCTGTGTGATGGTCATGCTCGGCAGTCTTGGCGTTACGCTCTGCGTGATCTACAGGTTGGCCATTGCCCGACCGTGAGGGCATACCAGGCAACGGCGAGGGGAGCTGATGACCCAGCAGACCTTTGGCGGCGAGCTACGCAGGCTGCGCGAGCAGCGTGGTCTGTCGCTGAAAAAGTTCGCGCACTTGGTGCACTACGACCCGGGCTACGTATCCAAGATCGAGAACGGGCTCAAGCCACCGACTGCCACGCTCGCCAAGGCGTGCGACATGGCGCTGGATACGGGTAGGACCCTTTCCGCATTGGTGACCCCACCTGCCTTATCCAAGTCGTCACGGGTACCCCCTGAGGGGAGAGGCTTGGCCGAGGGGCCGTGGTCAGCGCAGCACGCAGCCATCGCCCTCAATCCGTCATCGGCCATCAGCGATGGCACAGGCCGGGCGGTGACGGCAGAGACGGCACGCGAGCTGCTGGTCGTATCGGCCAATTATCGCAGCGCCTACCGCGCCATGCCTGCCGCTGCGCTAGGCGAGGTGAGCCGCGCCCACCTGTCGCTGATTCTGACCCTGCAACCGGCATGGCAGACTCCACCGGTCCGCAAGGTTCTCCTGCGTTCGGTGGGTGAGTCCGCAGTCCTGACTGCGGTGCTGTTTCTTGCTGACTTGGCGCGCTATTCCGATGCGTTGCCATATCTCGACCTAGCTCAGGACACCGCACGGGAGAACAGTGATCCGGATTTGACCGCCGTCGTACTCGCCTGCCGGGCATTCCTGACCAGCTTCAGCGGCGGTAGTCCCGGGCTCGCGGCGGAGTTCGCGGAGGCCGCCGTTACCGCGTCCATTGACGGCGGGGCGGGCACCACCACCCGTGGTTGGGTCGCCGCTGTGGCCTCCGAACAGCTCGCCGTCCTCGGTGACGAACGAAGATCCCGCACCTAGCTGGACGTGGCCCGCGACGCGATATCAGCACCCGAGCTCGACCAAGCATGGGCCAGGGTCGGAACGTTCGACCTCGCGAAGGTCACCGCCTATGAGGGTGGCAATCTGGCACGGTTGGGCCGGTATAGGGACGCTGTCGTTGTGCTCGATAAGGCGCTGGCGGCGTTGGAACCTACCCTGCATCGGCACCGCTGCACTGCGCTGATCGACCGCGCTGAAGCTCAACTGGCGGCTGGCGAAGTGGATGCGAGCTGTGCTGATGCCACCGCCGCGTTGAAGATTGCAGCCCACACCGAGCATGTGCTGAGCGTGCAGCGAGTACACCGTCTGGCACAGGCAGCTCGTCGCACCAAAGCGGTGGCGGCCCGGCAATTGTGGGTCGAGGTCCTGGCCATGAGCCCGAGCGTTCGCCGCTGCTCGCCGTCTCGTTAAGGAGTTGCATGTCCGGCTGTGAACCCGCCATCTCGGCCAAGTCCCGCTCCGTGTTTGACGGTGAGTATCACGGCCTTGTTCTCGACTTCGGCGGTGTGCTGACCACATCTTTTGACGGCGCGCTGCGTTCGTTTTGCGTACGCGACGGATTGGCCCCAGATGCCCTGGAAAAGGTCTTCAATCTCGATGATGGGGCTCAGGGTTTATTGGTGGACCTTGAGCGGGGGCGGATCAGTCAGGCTGAGTTCATCTCCTATCTCGCACCGGCACTCGGTGTCGATCCCAAGGGGCTGCTGCAACGGGTGCTCGCCGACTTACGCTCAGAGCCGCTGGTGGTCAATGCGGTGGCCACGTTGCGATCCCGTGGAATCAAGGCCGCTGTGCTGTCCAACGGCTGGGGCAGCACGCCTTTCGATCCCTACAAGCCTTTCCAGCTCAGCGAGCATTATGACGCGGTCGTGATCTCCGATCAGGTCGGAATGCGCAAGCCGGACCTGGAGATGTTCGCGCTGGCCCTGCCCCGGCTGGGGCTGCCAGCCGAGCAGTGCGTCTTCGTCGACGACGTGGCCCGCTACCTGTCCCCCGCCCAGGCACTGGGCATGGCCACCATCCATGCCACCGACCCAGCCACCACCGTCACCGAACTGGAGCGCCTTTTCGGTGGCCACCCACTCCACCCGGCGACATAGGCCAGAACTTTCTCACGCTGGCCGCCGAAGACGCCAACGCTGCATGTTCTGCGCCGGATCGCCAAAGTCTTAGTACCTGCGCTCGCGCCGGTCAGCTCACCCGGAACACGCCGCGAGCGAACTGATGATTTCAACGGTATGCCTCGCGGCTACACCGCGACGATCTCGAGGTGGTTTTCCAGGCCCTTGAGGTCTGCACTGTTTCGGGTGTAAAGCCGGGCACCGTGCACGTGGGCAGTGGCAGCGATGAGCAGGTCCATGACCCGGGAGCGGGGTTGGCGGCCGGACTGGGTCACCACTGCGGCGAGCACGCCGTAGCTCACCGCTACCGCATCATCGACGGGTAACGCATCGAAACGGTGTTGCAGGATGGTGAGCCGTCGGAGGCGTTCGGCTCGTGTCGCGGGATCGGTGGTGACCATGACGCCGAAGTGCAGCTCGGCAAGTGTGGCTGTACTGATGGCCAGCTCGCCGTCGAGGCTCGGCACGTCATCCGCAATCACTACGCTGGTGTCCAGTACCGCGCGCATTATCGGGACCAGGGGTTCATGGGCGAGTCGTCAAGTAGCGCGCGGTCATGCTCCCACTGGGGGTCATCCGGTCCGGAGAACAGGTCCGCGATGTCCTCGTAGCGTCGCCAGGAGCGGGCGGTGGCGGCGCGGAGCACGGCAGCGGGACGCCCGCTTACCGTGATGGTTACCGTCGCCCCGGCCTCAACTCGACGCACGATCTCGCTCGCGTTCTGCCGTAGCTCCCGCAGTCCGATAGATTCCATAGCATTCAGGATAGCACAAGTGCTACCAGCTGTCGGTGCCCCGGTTGTCCTCGACGACATCGGTAAACGTGACGGATTCGCCGGGCTCTCGGCGTCCGTAACGTTGACGAGCCTGTTCTGCAACCTGCCCCGACTGTGTTAGTTGAGAGGTGCTCGGGTGAGAGCTTCCCGGGCGTAGTCGTCGAACTCGCGGGCCGGGGCGAGGGTGCGGTACGGGCCGATCCGGGTCTGGAGATCGCGCACAGCGGCGATGGAGCGTGAGGACTGCACCGTGATCGACAGGTCCACGACCCGGTGTGCCGCGCGCAGGGCGATTTCCAGATTCCGCCTGGTCAGCGCGGCGCGGGCCAGCGCGGCCTGGCTCAACGCCTCACGCCGGGCGCGATTCTGGCTGGCCGCTGCGGAGATCGAGCGACGCGCGAACCGCATGGCCTCCACCGGCCGAGCAAGATCCACGAAGGTGTTAGCCCACAGACCTGAGAGGTGCGTCTCGTCGAGAAACCGTGCCCATTCTGGCTCCTTATTGGCATCAACGCGTTCGAAGGCACGTTCGGATTCGACCACGGCATGCGCGGCCGCCCTGGCATCACCGAGTGCCGCATGCGCCCCTGCCTGGAGCGCGAATAATCTCGCGGCACATGCCGGACTGAATGCCCGAGTAAGGCCGTGTCGTCCGGTCCTCGCCAACTGCAGGGCTTCCCGGGGATAGCCGAGCATCAGGGCTTGATCAGACATATCGGCCAGAACGTTGGCACCCAATGCCGCATCGCCGGATTCTTGGGCCAGCCTCAGTGCCTGAATGAGATAGCGCTGACCGAGTGCCTGCAGATTGTCGTCGATGGCCATGTAGCCCAGCAGGGTGGTCTGCTCACTGGCTGCCGCGAACAGGGCGGCGCCAGCCTCGCTGTCCGGGTCGGCGTCCTTTAACAGCGGTAGCACCCGGCCGGTCAGGTACTCCGCCAGGGGGCTGCGGGCGTGACCGCCACCGTGTGTGGCGTCGGCCTCCAGGAACGCGGTGAACGTCTCCCGGATCGCGTAGACCTGCGCCAGTCCGATGCGGCCCCCGGGGCGGGGTTCGGTGGCGTCGAGCACGGCGAGTAGCCAGTCCCGGCTGGGGGCTATCGTCGCGACCGCCAGGAACGTGCCCTGGTGCAGGAAACCACGCCGACGCACGTCGTACCTCCCGAGCTCGCCCACTGCTACCACGGTAGCGGCGATCGACTCGCAGTATCGCAGACCGACTTCGTGCTGATCGGTGCTTGCCAGGCCGATGTCGACCGGGGTGATCGGGTAGCCCAGCTCCTCGGAGAACAGTTCACTGAGCAGCTCGGGCACCGGTGGCTGCGGATGCTGGCCTGCCAGCCAGTTCCGGACCCGGCTGGCATCGGTGTGCAGGTCCAGGCCCCGGCGGCGTCCGCGTTGGTTCACCCGCCGGGCCAGCTCCTTACGTGACCACCCGACCCATTCGCGCAGCTCTTCCAGCTGGCTGTTCGCCTCTCGAACAGCAGCCACAGCGTCCTCCCAGCTCGGTGAACTCAACGGGTGGACAGAACGTAGCTATTTGAGTGCAGATTGCAATGCCCTCGCCACCTCGCACCACCCCTGGCTACCCAGAGCTACCACCTGGGCTACCCGCCGCTACCTCTGGCGGGCTTCCTGGCACTTTCGTCGGCTCGGTTGACTGTCCGGTGTCCGCAAGTGGGCCGCGTCGACAGGAACGGAAATCCATGGCGACCACAGTGGAGCCGTCGATAGCCAGTTGTCGGTCAGCTTGATAGCCCTCTGATCCCCCGGTCGGCCACCGCTGGATTCCCCTGCCAGGTGACCGACCGGTCTTTCGCCGGCCGGAACGGCGAAAGGCGCCCCCGCCCACCACGCCCCCGGGTGGGCGGGAGCTTCCCAGACCAGTGCCGCAGGTCCCACACGAGCTCGTACTCCAGGTCTCGATGGTGGTGCTTCCCGCTCCACCACTCCGACACCTGATCAGCTGCTACGCGGCGTCGGTGGTGACGACGGTCGCGGCAACAGTGGACGGATGAGGGATTGGCAACCCGTCTTCACGCAGACCTTCAAGGTGGAATTCGATGGCGTCTTTCATCTCGGTGATTGTCTCGGCTGGTGTGTCTCCGAGCGCAATGCATCCGGGCAGGTCAGGGCACCACGCGCCGTAGTCACTGTCCTCGGCGCGCTCAACGATGATCGCGTAGGTGACCATTCTGGCCTCCGGTTCAATCCCGCCTGCTTTTGTGCTGACCAGATACCATCCGTCTGCCTCGATGATCTTCAGCATTTCACTCACCTTGAGCGGCATCGATCACCGTTTCGACACTCTGAGTATGGACATCACGCTGTCTGCTTCATACCTGCTGATGTGGTAGCGAAGTCCGTGATCTCCTCGGCGCCTCTGATCACGGAGTCAGCTGCTGTGTGATCGACTTCGAGTGTGGGTGGACACGAAGGGCAACATGGTGACCGTGTCGCTGACGGTAGCCGATGATCCGCTCAACCAGTGCCGCGAGGTCGGCATGCGTCGATCTCGACGGGCTGCTGCAACGGATGCTTGCCGAGCTGCGCTCGGAGCCGCTGCTGGTCAAGGCAGTGGCCACGACGGGATGCGTAAGCCGGACCCAGACATGCTGACCTGGCTGGGGTTGCCAGGCGAGCATGCCCACCAGCATGCTCGCCGGTAGCCTGGCCTGGTAGTGCTGTCAAGCCCCTGGAAGGTTCCGACGTGCCAGGCATACCTACCGGCCAGTTGATCAAGCTCTACCGTATCGATCGGAAGAAGAGCACGACTTCTGTGGCTACCCATACGGGCATCACCGTGCGTTACCTGGAGATGATTGAAGCCGGTACGAAGACGCCAACGTTGCATGTTCTGCGCCGGATCGCCAAAGTCTTGGGCGTGCGCACGTCGGCCCTGCTTGGCGAGGCTCCCAGCGAAGACCACGAGGGTACCGTAAATACCCGGTTGGCTGAGATAGAGCGGGCACTGTTTACGTATCGCTCCGTGCCGTTATATGACCGCGAAACCCAGGATAGCCTTGCCGAGATATCAAGCCGTATCGAAGCGGCCGAGGAAGCATGGTATCTAGGCAGTGACCCGTATATCGTGCTGGATTTATTGCCCGGATTGATCGTAGATACCGAGCGTGCGGTATGCGAGTCCGGTGGTTCGGCGGAAAGCTGCAAGGTTGCGTACCGGTTGTACCGCCTTGCCCGCGTAGCAGCGAAGCATGCCGGTCGTATGGACCTGTGTTCGATGTTGGCTGACCGTTGTATGCGTTATGCTGAAGCTGCCGAAGATCAGGTAATCGAGGCGGCGGCGGCCTGGACGCTCGGCCAGACGATGATCTCTGACGATATGCCGCACGCGGCGCTGGATGTAGCACTTTTCAGCGCGGGAAGGCTGGAGGCAGGGCTACGCGACGCTACGCCCGGCCACCTGTCTGTATATGGCGGTTTGTTGCAACTTGGCGCTGTCGCGTCCACCCGTACCGGAGACCCATGGCGCGGCCGGGAACTGCTGAGAGATAAGGCGTTGCCAGTTGCCAAGCGCCTCGGTGAAGGCCAAAGACACCATAATGTCTTTTTCGGGCCTACGAACGTAGCCATACATGCGGTTGCTGTCGAGCTTGAGAATGGCGAGCCAGGCGAAGCCCTGCGCGTAGCGAACAACGTAGATATAACAAATATCGCCTCAACCGAACGCCAATACGCCCACCTCATCCATGTGGCGCGTTGTTACGAGCTAAAGTGTAACGACACGGCTGTACTCGTTCACCTCAAAATGGCGGAGAAAGTCAGACCGCAAGCGTTCCTCTACCGGCGCGAACCGCGTCAAATGCTCACTGCGCTAGTACGGCGTGCCAAGCCTACCTATGCGTCTGAGGTCAGAGAATTTGCCGGACGTATCGCGTTACTAGACTGATCAACGAACTTACCGTTCGGAACCTCTAGTTCGCCTAAGCACGGTTCGTATCCGATCACTCCCTGACCGTTAGCGTCTCGCCTGCCCCTCAAGCTGACAGGGGTAATGGCCGGGCCGGTGACGAACTAACCCCCCTGAGTCACCGGTCTGGCCATTCCACTGGGGAAGGCAGGCGGCGCGATGCGGCGGGCTATGGCAGTGACAGCGCGCGGTGGTGAACCCGCGACCGTGGTCGTGACTGTATATCGCAATTCAGTATGGCTATCGGTAGAGCCATTGTTCAACTCGGAAGCCATCCTCAAGCCCTCAGATGTCGATAGCCTGGTGCACGAACTTACCCTGGCTGTCCAAGAAGCCCGCGATGACAAGTCATGAGCCGAGGCGGGGCCACTCCGAAGACCGCGCCGGTTGGCTGGGTATTTCTTGATCGCCACCGGTATGACGGCTACACCATCCGCTGGCGGCGCGGTGACTCAGTGGCCTATGTGCTTGCCGGTCGGCAGATGTTCTCGCACCAGATGGCGGATGTGTTGCACACCATCCCCGTGGCGCCGACTGGATGGACTGACCTTGCTGAGGTCCGTCGGCTCGGACAGGCGTGGCTGCGGCAGACATCGTCGGTGGCCACTCGTCGATGACCGTCTGGGAGACACAGCACCGGCTGCTGGCTGAACAGCTTGGTGGCCTGCTGGTCGGTAGGTACGGGACGAACAAGCTCACAGACGACCAAGCCATCCGCTGATCCCTGCCGCTTACGTGCTGCTGCAAGAGCGTCAGGTCAACAAAGCTGGGACATGCCGGGCACCGTCAAGCTGGTGGCGCAGGCGGCGTAACCTCAGAGCGGATTTCAGCAGGAGCTATCGATCGGGACGTGCCGGTGATGAGTCAGCAGCTGTGGTCCCAGACGGGTCGGATGCCGAGTGGTCGCGACTGGCGTGTCCGCTACCGCCTCGACCACGGCGCCCAGACCGTCATCGTTCTTGACATCTCACGCAGATCCGACACATACGGCACCTGATCAACCTGCTCGACTTTTGGACCAACGCCTGCCGCACGCCACAGCGCTGGGCATGGCCACCATGAACAGCATACACATAAGATTCACAGCACCCGTTCCGGCACGTTCGCCTCACCGGGAAATTGGCCCAATCGGTCGGGTACCGGATCCCGACCCGATCGGCCGGATACCAGTGTCATCAATGCTGACTACGGCTGCCTTGAAAATCTTGTCCGTGACCGTCTGCCGCTTCGGATCCCAAAGTGACCACAGATAGTTGACGATGGCCGGGATGCCGATGGGAATGAATGCCACCGCGACGCAGATCAGGCGGAGCAGGGCCATGCCGAACCCGATCGGCTCACCGGTCTGGATCTTCACGAGTTTCGTCTTCGTCAGTCGGCGACCGATGCTCTGCCCAGTCGTGCCTTGCCGGTACCCAGAGTTCCAGACGACGAAGGGTAGGATGATGATGAAGAAGAACAACAACAACCCCACGTTCACGTTCATCTAGAAAAACCTCCCATGGACAATCAGGACAAGGCAAAAAGCGATCAACGGCCCCAAGGTGTCGATCAAGAAACTGCACACCCGGGCGTCGAAGCCCGCTAGCGATCCGGGTAACTCACCGGTGCCGGGCGTACCGAAACCGGGTTCCGAGCTGGGAGGTGCGCTCATCCATTGCTGGTTCACCGTGGGATCGGATCCGGACCTTTTCTGCGAAAGCCCCGGTCTGGTGGTGGCGCTGGGCGCTGGCTGCAACTCAATGGCTGGCTGTAGGGGCGGCTCGACGGTCGGGAAAGTGGGATCGGGTGGTCTTAGCGGCACCACGACCGGGGCGGAGGAGACGGCTTGCCGGGCAGCAAGGGCAGTTGTCCGCGCTGCTGGTTCGGGCGCTTTCTCCGTCTCGGGTTCCGATACATTGGGCGTCCGTGCGGGCGGTTGCGGAAGGATGGATTTTAGTCGCTCCGCTGCTGCGGTGGACACCATTTTGCTGTCGTCGTTGGTGAGGCGCTGGATCTCGTCGCGTACGCAGCCTCGCACGACGCCGTTGCCGATTCGGTACAGGTGGTTCAGCCCGTCCAGGGCACCCAGCCGGTCCGTGGCGATCGGGCTGTTGATCGCGTTGCGCAGGTATGTTGGGAGTGACCAGTTGATGTTGCGGGCGATGATGGTGCGGCCTTCGACGTTGTCCTGTTTCTTCGGTCGCTGCTGGGGCATCTCTCGACGACGCGGTCGTAGACGTAGCTGTACAGCTCATCAAGGGCGATGTCGCCGTCGCCGTCGAGGTCAGCGCTGCCGTCGCGCAGGCCCGCGACGAGGTAGCGGGTGAATACCGACTGAGCGGCCTCGCCACGGAGCTGATTGCCCTCGAAGGAGTACTGGGTGGCGTCGGAGGCGGTCAGCACGGTTCGTCCTCGGCCTTGGAAACGCTCGAGTGCATGCACCTCGGTATCGGCTTTCGCGATTCGGCCGACCGGAAATGCGCCGCTGTAGCAGCAGTCGAGGATCAGCACTTGCTGCCGTGATGGGCAGCCGGACATCGCGTGGTCGATCTGATCGGCGGACAGCGAGGTGAACAGCAGGCTGTCGCGCCGGGTATCGGCCATCGCGAGGTACAGTCGGCCGTCGTCGTCCTTCATGCCGTGGCCGCTGAAGTAAAGCAAAGTGAGGTCGTCACGGCGCCGGTCCCGGTAGAAGTCGCCGATGGCCTCACCGACTCGGTGATGCGGCTCGTTGATCAACGTGGTGACCTCGAACCCCGCGATGTCCGGATCCCCCAGGACCGCGGCGAACGACTCCGCGTCGTGTGCCGGAGCGGTCAGCTGGCGCAGCCCGGCGTCCTGGTACTGGTAAGTGGCGATCAACAGCGCCAGTCGTCGTCCCATGTGCTACCGCCCCGAATGACGACGGACGTAGGCATCGACGAGTTCTCGTTGCTGCCCGGCGGTGGCCCGCTCTAATTCAATGGTGTCACCGTCGATGGTCACCGAGATCCGGTGTCTTCGGGAGTGGCGGCCGAGCCAGTCGCGCAAGGTCTCGATGACCGTGGTGAACACCTCGCCCGACGCGTCCGACGCGCTCAACGCGACGATGACCGCCCCTAACGTCACAGGGTCGATGCCCTTCGCGCCATCCGGAGCGGTCCCGCCCGCCGCCGGACCAATCGACTCGATCTCGAGCTCAGCAAGCTCGCCGCGCAGCTGGCGGGCCAGCCGCTCGCCTGCCTCCGGGTCCAGCTCGGGATCCGGCTCCAGGACCAGCAGCAGGTTCACCACGTTGCTAGCGCCCGCCTCGCCATTACCGCTGCTCATCATGACCCGCCCGTTGTCTCGACACACCATGCCAAGCGACGGGACTCGACCCGGCACCCCACCGTTACCAGAAAAGCAGGCTGAGTGTAGCCGTCATGCAGCCCAGCCAGGTGGCAAATCCCCTCCTCCGCTATCCGGCGTTTGAGAGGTTGACTCACTCTTCGGTCTGACTCGTGCCTGAGCGACCACGGGTGCTCTTTGTGGCTGGTCCGCTCTGATTGCTCGAACCTCGATTCAGTTCCTTGTCCAGTTCGGCGACCAGGCGGCGAGCCTTGGTCATGTTGACCCGTTGGCTCGGCACTGGCGCATTGACTTGGGTGCCCACCTCTGCGGCGGCGGAACACACCCCACGGATCCAATCCGACCTGCTTATCCCGACCTGCGCGGCGGCCTGCCGGATGGCGCTGGCCTCTTCTGGGGGCAGCCGGAACGACATCGACACCGACAGCGGGTGCGCGATCTCGACCTCGATGTCTTCGAGGTCGGCCTCGTCCCCCAGTGGGCTGTCGCGGTGGGTGTAGTGGTAGTTGGCGAGTTCTGCGTCGGTCATGGTGTCGAAGTTGGGTTGGGTAGTCATCGGTCCTCCCACGCGCTGATCGGCCGGGCAGCGCGGTTGGTGGAGTTGTAGCGGAAGTTGACGCGGACCGGCCGACCGCCGTCGCTGCGACCGAAGGCGCTGTAGACGGCGGAGCGGTTGTTCCGGTTGCGACTGATTCGTGGCTGGTTGGCGAACACCTGCATGATCTCCTCGGCGGAGACGCCGTGGCGTGTCCCGTGTTCGGTGTTCCCGTTGAGGTCCACCTGCTCGATCCACACTGTAGGCTTCCCCTAGCTGATGTAATACAGAATTCTAGCAGATTGTAAGACACCCCTCCGCTGGTTGGGCCGCGCCGGGACGCGCTAGCTGTATTCCGCAGCCGTCTGGTAGATCGTGAGGAAGTGCTCTATGGCGGCTTCGACGCCGTCGCGGTCGCCGGTGGCGAGCAGATCCAGGAGCAGGCCCCGGGTGACGGCGAGGCCGAGCCGGGCGTTGGCGCGGGCGGTGGCGGGGGACATACCCTGGCGGCGGCTCCACTCGGCGACCGGCTCCAGCCAGTGGTCGATGATGCCCTCCAGCAGCGGCGCCGCGCCGGGATCGCCCTGCAGCGCTCGGCCGTAGAGCTCGAAGAACAGCCGCTCGTGAGGCCACAGCGCGGGGTCGGCTAGGTGCTGCCAGAAGCGCCGGGCGATCTCGTGCGGCGCGGCGTCGGGGTCGAGTTGGAGTTGGGCGAACAGGTCGCGTTGGCGCTGTTCCATGGTGCGTACGACCTCGATGAGCAGGCCGTCTTTGGAGCCGAAGTGGTAGATCAGCATCCGGTGGCTGGTACCGAGCGCGGCGGCCAACCCGCGCAGGCTGATGTCGCCGACGCCGTGGGCGGCTAGGTACTCGATGGCGCCGGCAATCAGCCGTTGCTTCGCGTCGTTCCTGACCACGGCAAATCCTGACTCTCCTCGGGATTGCGGCTGACATGAACCATACGGTACATGTACCATATGGTTAACTTTAGGAGGTCATCGTGCGCAGACAACATGTTGACGTCGAGGTCCACGCAGCTGCTGACGCTGCGACCCTGTACGGGTTGCTGCGGGACGGGGCGAGCTGGCCGGACTGGTCGCCGATCGAATCGTTCCAGCTGGAGCGGGCGGGGGAGCAGGAGTCCGAGGGGATCGGCGCGATCTGGGTCCTCCGCAGGGGTCGGGTGATCGGCCGAGACCAGGTCACCGAGCTGATTCCCGATCGCCGCTTCAGTTATCGGCATCTGTCCGGACTGCCGGTACGCGACTACCGCGGCGACGTCGACCTCGAACCGGCTGAGGGTGGCACCAGGATCCGCTGGCGCATCTCACTCCTGCCGAAGGTGCCCGGCACCGGATGGATATGGCGCTGGGGGATCAGGCGATTCATCGATCAGTCCGCGCGCGGCTTGGCCGCCTATGCGAGCCAGCAAGGCACCGAAGGAAGATCGACGGCGTTCTCGACCGACGACCCGAGTGCACGGTAAGGCGCGTCACTTTGGGTCCCAGTGGTGGGCCAGCCGGTCGTTGATCTTGTCCTGGTCGAAGGGGATGGACTCCTGGTCGTCGTCCTCGCCGGAGTATTCGATGGGAAAGTCACCGCTGCCGGTGACGCAGACCGGGTAGGTCGCGCCGACGTCGAGATCGAGCACCTTCTCGCGGGTGATGTCGTGGTGCCAGCTGGCGCCGAAGTCGTAGACGTAGCTGATCGTCTTGGTGGCTGAGGTGAACGCGCCACTGAGCCTCAGCCGCTCTTCGTCCTCGAGATCGGGACTGTAGAAGGGGTCGCCGTAGTCCTCGTTGCGTACGGAGAACGCATGGAGATGGTCACCGTCCCAATCCATGACGATCTGGATCACATGGTGCAGCACGCCGAGGCTGGCGGTGGCGGGCATCAGCACTCGGCGCCAGACCGGGTTCCTCATTCGTTTGAGCGAGATCCTGAGCTGATAGACCTGCGACGAGGTCGGCTTGGCACCCGAGGCTACAAACGCGGTCAGCGCTGCAGCCAGGGCGGCGGTGTCCGGGTGGCCACCAACCTCGATGGCCTGTATCCGGGATTCGAGGTCTTTGCCTGCGATCCGCTCGTCGATGCAGGACAACGCCTCGTCGGGTCCGGACTTGGTGAGGGCGGCCATGGCGTAGTCGACCGCGAGCCAGGCCATCTCCGCTGGGCTCCCTGCTGTCGACTTGCCCCAGTCGGTGAGCGCCATCCGGGCGTGCGCGGCGAGGGTGGGCCCCGTGCTGACTTCGTGCCAGGCAGCTTGGGCCGGATCATCGAGCATGTAGACGACCTCCACGGCGGCGATGCGCTGCGCGGGTGTGGCCACCGCCGCGGCCGCGAGGATCTCACGGGCCGCTGCCAGCGAGTCTCGACCTGCCGTCCAGGGCTGCGCTGCATCCCATGCGTCGTTCCTGCCCGGCTCGGCGAGCCGAACGATCAGTTCTTCGACCGACAGGTCTGCGCTGATCGGCCTGGGCATCCGCGCGTGCATCTCCTGCGACGCCCAACGCCCGAGCGGCGTCGCGTCCAGCCGTTGGCCGTGTCGCGTGGCGGCGCCGAATCCGATCAGCACGTCGGACACGGTCGCGAGTAGCTCATCGTGGTGGCGGTAAACACTGAAGAACGGATCGGCGATATAGGTCTCCTCGGCGATGAGCGCTTCGCGGGCGCGCGCCCAGAGCTCCGTCAAGGCTGGCGCCGGGTCCGTGACCAGCGCCTGCAACGTGATGCGGGAGACCACGGCCGCGACGGCTTCGTCTTCGTTGCTGGTGCCGGCGGCGAATGCGGCGGTTAGACCGGCGAGCCACAGTTCGCGCACGGTGTCGTCGTCGGTGTCGGGCCACTGTTCGAGCGTTGGGTCGGCCATGGCCTGACCATTGACGATCCGGAGGAAGCCGACGGTTAGGGCGATCTTCCACGGGCGGTGCAGAGCGGGAACGGTCGCGGCCGTGTGTATCCGTGGTGGCACCGAAATGGCCAGGACCTGCGCCGCTGCCGGCACGTCTATCGGCCGCAGCACGTGTTTCGGCGTCACGCGTTTGCCTTCGCCCACCCAGGTGGCCAGGCGGCGCGCTTGGCGCAGCGCTTCGCACTGCCGGGCCGCTGCGGCCACGGAGGCTGAGGTAGCGGCGGGATGGACAACGGAGCCGGTAGGCAAGGGATGGGAAACCACTTTGAGAACCCTAACGGAGCTTCGCCCCAGCCCGACCAGGCATGTCGTAGCCGGCTTGGGTGGGTGGGTTCCGATCGGTGGGTTGAGACCGTGGCCGGTGTGCCGGTCCGGTGTATGAAGCTGCTTGAAGCGGTTAGTTCGGCCTGCTGGCCGCCGTCAGACCGGAGCTCATCATGACGACACCGCGCTGGACTGGACGGCTCCCGCTTCCGTAGACAGTCACCGAAGTGGCCAGCGAAAAGTCATCACCCAGCATGTCCGCGACCGCGTCGCGGAATCGCTGATTCTCCTCCAGTTTGCGCAGCTTCGGTCGGGCTTTCAGTGTCTCGTACCGTTCCTGCGCGGCATGAACTAGATAGTTGTCCGCCCGCCATTCCGGGTGATTTCTCGGGAGATAACCGACTGGTTCCGTCCCAGCCGAGTGGCGATCGAGCGATCCGAGAGGTTCTCACAAATGCCTCGAAGAATCCTGTCCCGTTCTTCGACCGTCAGGGCCTTACCGCGCACTCAAGCCTCCGGTCATCACATAAGATCATCTCATGTGATGCACTGACCGCTTGAAACTGCCCTACCGCGGAGACGTCGATCTCGAAGCTACCGAGGGTGGCACCAGGATCCGCTGGCGCGCGTCGTTTCTGCCGAAGGTGCCCGGCACCGGATGGCTGTGGCGCTGGGGGATCAGGCGATTCGTGCGCCAGTGCGCGCATGGCCTGGCCGTAAATGCGGGCGAGCAGGGGGCTGAAGGAGGAGCGGCACGTCAGTTGCGCAGCAAGAAGTAGAACACCAAACCGGCGCCGATCCCGATGAGCAGGCAGATCCACCCGGTGGTCACCGGGCGGCGGGCCCATGTGCGCCCCTTAACCAGTGCGATACGGCCGGGACCGCCCAGGATCAGCGCCGACGCCATCGCCGCCAGCGCGAGATCGAGTTCAAACCCGCCGCCGGGACCGGCGAAAAACCCATTGCCCCACTTCAAGGCGATGGTATTGACCATGATCCCGAGTAGCCCGGCCGCTCCGAGCCGGGTGAACAGGCCCAGTACCACCAGCGAGCCGCCAGTCAGCTCGGTGACGCCGGTGACCACCGAGAGAACGTCGGCCTGCTGGTAGCCGAAGCTTCGCAGTACGCTAGCGAAACCGTTGATGCCCGGACCACCGAACAGACCGAAGAGTTTCTGGCAACCATGCGCAATGAAAGTGCCACCAAGGACCAGTCGTAACACCAACAGCCCGAGGTCCGTGCCGGAGTTCCACCCAGGACGGGAACGCTGATGACGCGGGGCATCCGAACCGGTGACCGGGACGGCCTGGCTGCGGTCATCCAAGGGGCTCATCCCGCTCACGGTAGATGAGAGTCGTCACGCTGACCAGCACGTCGTCTACTCTCTGCGCCTGGACCGGTGCTGATCGAGCTTGCTCAAAAGGCCCATGGATTCGCCGGCGCAGAGCCTCATAGGATCGCCCGATGGCTTCGCCCATTACCAGTCTCGATGTGGACTCCGCAGTACAGGTACTGCGCCGCGTCTTCGGTTACGACTCGTTCCGGGGGGTGCAGGAGGAGATCATCACCCACGTGGCCGCCGGCGGTGACGCGCTGGTGCTCATGCCGACCGGTGGTGGCAAGTCGCTGTGCTACCAGATTCCGGCGCTGGTGCGCGAGGGCGTCGGCATCGTCGTCTCGCCGCTCATCGCCCTGATGCAGGATCAGGTCGACGCGCTGCGAGCGCTCGGTGTCCGGGCCGGCTTCCTCAACTCCACCCAGCTGTCCTACGAGCGCCGCCAGGTCGAGTCCGAGTTCCTTGCCGGTGAGCTGGACCTGCTCTATCTGGCTCCGGAACGGCTGCGCGTCGAGTCGACGCTGCACCTGCTGGAGCGCGGCACGATCTCGTTGTTCGCCATCGACGAGGCGCACTGCGTGTCCCAGTGGGGGCATGACTTCCGGCCCGACTATCTTGCCCTGTCCGCGCTGCACGAGCGCTGGCCCGCCGTGCCCCGGATCGCCCTGACCGCGACGGCCACCAAGGCGACCCATGCCGAGATCGCCTCCCGGCTGAACCTGACCGATGCCCGACACTTCGTGGCCAGCTTCGACCGCCCGAACATCCAGTACCGGATCGTGGCGAAGAACGAACCGAAACGGCAGTTGTTGCAGCTGCTGCGCACCGAGCACGCGGGTGACGCGGGCATCGTCTATTGCCTGTCCCGGGCCTCGGTCGAGAAGATCGCGGATTTCCTGGTGGGCAGCGGGATCGAGGCGCTGCCGTACCACGCCGGCCTCGACGCGCGCACCCGAGCCGCGAACCAGGCGCGCTTCCTGCGCGAGGACGGCGTGATCATGGTCGCCACGATCGCGTTCGGTATGGGCATCGACAAGCCCGACGTGCGCTTTGTCGCCCACCTTGACCTGCCCAAGTCCGTCGAGGGCTACTACCAGGAGACCGGTCGGGCCGGACGGGACGGCCTGCCGTCGACCGCTTGGCTGGCCTACGGTCTCCAGGACGTCGTGCAGCAACGTAAGATGATCGACACCTCGGAGGGCGATCTCGCCCACCGTCGTCGCCTGTCCGCCCACCTCGACGCCATGCTGGCGTTGTGCGAGACGGTCGAGTGCCGCCGGGTGCAACTGCTCGCCTATTTCGGCCAACCGGGCACCGCATGCGGGAACTGCGACACCTGCCTGTTCCCGCCGGAGTCGTGGGACGGCACGATCCCCGCGCAGAAGCTGCTCTCCACGGTATTTCGGCTGGACCGGGAACGCCGCCAGAAGTTCGGCGCCGGTCAGGTGATCGACATCCTGCTCGGCAAGCAGACGCCCAAGATCACCCAGTTCCGTCATGATTCCCTGAAGGTGTTCGGCATCGGCACGGAGCTGCGCGAGACCGAGTGGCGCGGTGTGGTCCGCCAGTTGCTGGCCCAGGGCCTGCTCGCCGTCGAGGGTGATTACGGCACGTTGGTGCTCACCGACGCCAGCGGCGACGTGCTGAGCAAGCAGCGCCAGGTCTTCCTGCGCCGCGAACCCGAACGGGCCGCACGGCCTCCGAAAGCCGACGCAAAAGCCGCCAAGCCGCCTCGCGCCGCACCTATCGAGCTGCCCAATGAGGTCGTGCCCGTGTTCGAGCGTCTCCGCGCCTGGCGCGCCGCTACCGCGAAGGAGCAGGGGGTGCCCGCTTATGTCGTCTTCCATGACGCGACCCTGCGTCAGATCGCCACCGAGTCCCCTTCGACCCTGGAAGAACTTGCCACGGTCAGTGGCGTCGGTGAGGCCAAACTCGCCAGATACGGCCAGCAGATCCTGGATACCCTCGCGGCGTAGTGGCCCGGCGCGGTGCACCTCGCCGGGCCACTGACAGCTAACTCAGGCCTGCTCGGCCTTTGCGTCGTCTGCCGTGCCGGCGTCCACGGTCGGGGTGTCTTCCTGGGCGGGGGACAGCCCGCGAACCGGAACGGTCACCACCTGTGGAGCAGGCTTGATGGCGTCCCGAACGTGGACGGTGAGAAGCCCGGCCGCATAGTCGGCGCTGATCTGCTCAGCAGTCACCCCGGCGGGCAGGGTGAAAGCGCGCCGGAACGATCCGGAGCGGATCTCGCGGACCATGAAGCCGTTTCGCTCGTCGGAGCGGTCGGTGGCACGGTGGCCGGACACCACCAACTGGCGTCCGGCCAGCTGAATGGAGATCTCCGAGCCGGTGTCGACTCCGGGCAGTTCCAGCTTGATCACGATGCTGCCGTCCTCAGTACGGACGTCGGCGGCCGGTACATACGACCGAGCCTGCAGCGCTGGCGTCCCGAACGCTCGACGGATCAAGGCATCGAACTGGGAGTCGAACGGACTCCACACGTTGTGTCGTACTGCGATGGCCATTGACAGGTTCCTCCTCCCCGGCGTTAGCACTCGCCGGCTAAGAGTGCTAACCACATGGCTGTGTCAAAACTTCCTCCGCAGGGGGCAGGCTACGGTGACGCTCTTCACAGGAGCGGGTAATCAGCGTCGATGAGGACCACGTCATGGCCGGCTCGGTCGAGCAGGCTGGCTGCGATGGCGGCGCGGACGCCGCTGGCACAGTGCACCCATAGCTGGATGTCGGGAATCTCGTCGAGGCGCTCGAGGAGAGAGTGCAGCGGCACGTGGATTGACCCGGGCAGGTGTCCGGCGGCCCGCTCGTCATCGCGACGGACGTCGAGCACCATCGGTGCGGTACCGGACTCCGCGGCAAGGTCGGCGAAGCTCGCCCGCCGGTAGGAGCGCAGTTCGTCACCGGCCGCGAGCTCGTTGGGGGAGCCGACCGCGGCGCCTGCGGGGCGGTCGATACCGATGCGCACCAGCTGGCGTTGGGCCTCGGCGACCTGATCCGCGCTGTCGCCGATCAGGGTGAGTGGGGTGCCCCACGGAATCAGCCACCCCAGGTGGGTGGAGAACTGCCGGCCAAGCGCGATTCCGATGCTGCCTGCCAGATGCTCGGCGGCGTAAGCGGTGCGGTCCCGCAGGTCGACTACCCACTGTCCGGCGGCGATGCGCTTGCGCAGCTCATCGGGCTCCACCGGCTCCGGGGCGGAAAGGTCTGCCGCTCCCGGGCCCTGCCGGTTACGTGCGTCCATGTGCGCGTAGTAGCGCGGATAAGCGGTCAACCCGGCGACCAGGCGGGTCACGAAAGCGTCCTCATCGGTCTCGGTCAAGGCGTCGTTGCGGGCCCGTTCCTGACCCATGGTGCTGCTCTGATCGCTGCTGGCCGATCCGGCGGAGCAGAAGCTGCCGAACCCGTGGGTGGGGAACACCCGGGCGTCGTCACCGAGCAGGTCGGCCAAGCGCCGGGCGGAGCGGAACTGGACGCGGGTCAGCTCCTCGGTCCGGTCCGGATCGACCAGATCGGTGCGCCCGACGCTGCCGTAGAGCAGGGAACCGCCGGTGAACACCGCGGGCGGCGCGGACGGGACGTCGGACGGCGCATCAATGATGTAGGCGAGGTGGGTGTCGGTATGGCCTGGAGTGGCCACCGCGCGGATCCGCAGCCGCTCAGCGATCACCTCGTCCCCGTCGCGCACGGCGTACCGGTCGAAATCCACCGCCTCCGCCGCTGACAGCACGTATCGTGCGCCGGTTCGCCGGGCCAGCTCGTACCCACCGGTGACGTAGTCGTTGTGCACGTGGGTCTCCAGCACCACCAGGCAGGTCAGTTCCTGGTCGGCGAGCACCGCCTCGATGCGGTCCAGATCCCGCTGGGGGTCGATGACCACCGCGCTGACTCCGTCGTGGGCGATGTAGCTGCGGTCGCCCAGCTCGCTGGTCTCCACCACCTCGACGTTTACCACTGTGCCCACCCGTTCTCTTGCCGCTATGTACGAATGACCGTACATTCCATTTCATAGATCGACAAGCGCAAGAAACGAGAGTGACCATGACGCGGGCCGCACGCGTAGACCAGGTACCCGACTCAGGGCCGCGCGCGGTCGACCGCGCCAGTGCGCTGCCGTTGTGGGCGCAGGTCCATGTTGACTTGCGGCGACGTCTGGACGCCAAAGAGTTCACCGACACCTTCCCCGGCGAGCTGGCTCTGGTCACCGAGTACGCCGTCAGCAGGCACACCGTGCGTGAGGCGCTGCGCAGACTGCGCTCGGAGGGAGCCGTCACCGCTGAACGTGGCCGGGCATCTCGGGTGGTCGCTCCTGCGGTGATCGAGCAGCCGCTGGGTGCCCTTTACAGCCTGTTCGCCTCGGTCGAGGCGGCAGGACAGGTTCAGCGCAGCATCGTGCGCGCGCTGGACGTGCGCACCGACAGGATCGTCGCCGCTCGCCTGGACCTTACCGGGTCCACGCCGCTGCTCTACCTGGAGCGGTTGCGCTTGGCCGCCGAGGAACCCCTCGCCGTGGACCGGGTCTGGCTCCCCGCCTCGCTGGCGACCCCGTTGCTCGAGGCCGACTTCAGCCATACCTCCCTCTACGACGAGCTCGCGCGCCGCTGTGACGTCCGGCTCTCCGGAGGGCGTGAACACCTCCGCGCCGTCGTCCCCACCGCGGAGGAATGCGCTGTGCTGGGGATCGGCCCCGGGATCGCCGCCTTCGTCATCGACCGATTGGCCTACACGGGTGGGCGGCCCGCCGAATGGCGGCACACCCTCGTGCGGGGTGACCGGTTCACCGTCAGCGCCCAGTTCTCCCCCCGCGAGGGATACCGGCTGATCACGACAGCCGGCGACGGCCTTCCGGAGCTCACCGGGTGAGCATCCTGACCGCCGTCGGACTCGGCCTGCTCATCGGCACGGTCCTCGGTGGCCTCGGTGGTGCCGGGGCGATCCTGGCGGTCCCGGCTCTGGTTTATCTGCTCGGCCAGAGTGCCCAGGACGCCACCACCAGCAGTCTCGTCATCGTTGGCCTCACCGCGATCGTCGGTGCCGCCGACCACGCCCGATCCGGGCACGTCCACTGGCGTACCGGCATCATCTTCGGGGTCGCCGGAATCGCCGCCGCCTTCGCGGGAACCGCACTGAACCGTCGGGTCGACGAACACGTCCTACTCCTGGGCTTTTCCGCCGTCATGGTCCTGGCCGCTGGTGGAATGCTCATTCGTACGCCGGGCACCGTCGCCGCTACCGTCCGCCTCCCCGCTATCGGTCCCGATCTCGGTCCCACTATTGCCTTTACCCCGCACCGTGCGCAGCGGCGAGGGCACAGTCGGACGGGGCTCCTCGTCAGGGTGCTGCTCGCTGGACTCGTGGTGGGATTTCTCACCGGTTTCTTCGGCGTCGGTGGTGGGTTCGTTATCGTCCCGGCCCTTGTCCTCGCGCTCGGGCTGCCGATGCCCGCAGCTGTGGGTACCTCCCTGGCCATCATCGCCATCAACGCGGCCGCCTCCCTGGCCGCACGGGTTGGACAGACACATTTCGACTGGGCGTTGATCATTCCCTTTGCGATCGCCGCGATGGCGGGCTCATTCGCCGGTAAGAACCTGGCCGACCGGCTGCCCAACTCCGCCCTCAACCGGGCCTTCGCGATCCTGCTGTGCGGAGTAGCGACGTACATCGCGCTCACCAGCGTGCTGCTACCGCGCTAGCCGCGCCGCGCCGATGCCCTCCTCAGACGGATTGTCGGTGGCGGTCGATAGGCTCACGCAGTGGGTGATGGGGACTTGCCAGGGCTGGCTCATGTCGAGCGGGTTCGGCTCGAAGCGCTGCGTTACGCCGTCAATGAGGAGGCGGCCAGCTATGTCGCGATCATGCGCACTTTCACCGGGGCGATCTCCGGATTGTTGTCGGACCAGTCGGCCGCCGAGGTCGCAACCCGCCTCGTGGCCCAGGGCTTGGAGCTGAGCGTCGACACCGTTGACGAACGACTGTCCTACCTCGTCGCGCACGGGAACCTCGCGCGTAGTCCGCGCGAGTCCGAGGCCCGCAACCTGCGGGAGTATTTGCAGAACCGGGCCCGGTACCAGCTCACCCAGCGCGGCGAGCTGGTCCACCGGCACGTCGAGGAACTGCTCGGTTATGCCGAGGCCGCGCGCGAGGTCTCCACCGAGATGCTCGGCGGAATCCTGCAGGGCCTCACCGAGCTCGGCCGCTACGACGAATCGACTCTGGCCGCCGCTGATCCGGACGAGGTGGCGCGGGCGATCGGAACGTTGTTCGCCCAGTTCGAGCGGCTGGTCTCCTCGACCAGGGACTTCTACACCTACCTGTCCCAGGTGCTGGTGCGCTACGACCTCGATCGCGCGGAGTTCCAGGCGTTCAAGACCGCCCTACTGGACTACCTGCAGCGGTTCGTCGACGAGATCGCCCTGCACATGCCGCAGCTGGCCGACGCGCTGCGCGAACTCGAGCCGAACATCGGCGCGCTCTGCCGGCGGGCCAATGAGGGGCAGCGGTTGCTGGGCCTGGACGGAACAGTGGCCACCCGCGCGCAGGGCCTCGATCCGGACGACTGGCGCGGCCTGAAGGCTTGGTTTCTCGGCGGTGCGGGGCGTTCCTCCGACGCCGATGGTGTGCGTCGGCTGGCCACCGAGGCGATGCGGGCGCTGCTGGTGAATCTGCGCCGGATCGCGACCAGCTCCCAGCGGGAACAGAGCCGCTATGGTGACCTGCTCAAGCTTGCGGCCTGGTTCGCCGACGCCGATGACGAGTCGGCGCATGCTTTATGGGCCGCGTCGTTCGGGCTGTACTCCTGTCGCCATCTGGCCTACGTCGCTGACGACGATTCCGATCCGGTGCCGCCCACCGCATCCTGGTGGCGTACTCCGTCCGCGGAGGTTCCGCTGCTCCTGCGTCGCATCGGGACGCGCACCATCCGGGGCCGGACCGGGCGGCGGGTGGACTATGCCGTCGCCAAGCAGGCCCGACTGGCCGAGCGAGCGGCCGCTGAGCGCCGCCGCCACGCGGCACTACAGGAGATCGCCGAGCAGCGCGGGCGACTCGGCTCGGTCCGGCTCTCCGATGACGGCCGGGCGGTCCTGCTCGATCTCTACGCCCGCGCGCTCGTGGGTCGCGGCCGGCCACTGAACACCGGGGACACCGCCGAGGTCGAGGTATCCAGCGGTGGCGAACTGCCGTCGTTGCGGCTGTCGGTGCGGCGCTCCCCGGGCGCGAACACCCTGATCATCAGCCCCGCCGGCCGACTCGAACTCGTCGACCTCACCTTGACCGTCGAGCTCGGCGGATACCAGGCACAGCGGGAGGCCGCCGGATGAGCTGCGGTGTTCTATGAACCGCGGTGTCCAACGCCCCGCGCCCGCCGAGGACGTCTACGCCACCGCCGAACGGCGCCGTGCCGCCCGCGCACTGCTGCGTGAGCCGCTGCTGCACGCCGAAGGGCCGCGCAGCGAGGAGCTGCGCCTGGTCCGCCGCCACCGCGTCGAGCTGACCAGGATGTTTGCCGACGGGCTGGGCTACCGGCTGGTTGTGGATCCGGCGGCGGCCCGGCTGTTCAAGGTCGGGCTGGGCCGCGACGATACCCGGCCGTTGCTGCGGCGCGGCGGCAAACCGTTCACCCCCCGTGGCTACGCCCTGCTGTGCCTGACGGTGGCCGCGTTGACCAAGTGCAAGAACCAGCTCTTGGTCGACGAGCTCGTTGCGCAGGTCCGCTCGGCCGCCGCCGACGCCGGGCTCGACGTGGATCTCGACGCCATCGTCGACCGCCGCGCGCTCTACGCGGCGCTCAGTGCGCTGGTGGACTTCGGGGTGCTGGCCGAGCGGGACGGGGACCTGGAGCACTGGGCCGAGCAGCACACCGCCTCGCTGCTCGACGTCCGCCGGGACCGGCTCGGCCTGCTGGTCGCCGCGCCGCTGGGCGCCAGCGCGAGTCCTGACGAGCTGCTGGACGCGGCGGCATTGCCCTCGGCGGCAGGCGGTGCCCGGGTCGCGATCCGTCGCAAGCTGGTGGAATCGCCGGCGCTCTCGGTGGACGAGCTCACCGACGACCAAGCCGAGTGGTGGCGGCGCAACCGCAACCGGGAACGGGAGTGGTTCCGCGAGAAGCTCGGGCTGGAGCTCGAACTGCGCGCCGAGGGCGCGGTGGCGATCGACCCGGACGGTGAGCTCAGCGACATCGAGTTCCCCGGCGGGGGTTCAGCCAGACACTTGGCCCTGCTCCTGCTGGAGCGCCTTGTCGAATGGCTGCGGGAGGGCGCCCGAGGCAGCGCCCAGGCTGACCGGATCTGGCAGCTCGCCCCCGGGGAATTGGTGGTTGCGGCCACCGCGGAGGTACTCGCCGAATGGGGTGCGGGGCTCAAACGCGAGTACCGCGAAGACGCGGCCGCGGCCTTCGCTGACGCGCAGGCACTGCTGATCGCGGTCGGGCTGGTCCGGGTGGTAGCCGGGGGTGCGTGGCAGGTGCACGCCGCCGGAGCCCGATACGCCGCCCGAGCTCAGATCGCCGAGCCAGGGCCGGGTGGGCAGTCGTCACTGTTCGATGATGCCCAAGCGCGGGAGGGTTGATGGCCGCGATGCTCGCCCATCCCTATCGGTTCCGGCTCAGCCGGGCCGGAGTGCTCAACGTCTGGCAGTACGACGAGCAGATCTTCGAATTCGCCGACGGCCGGCTGCTGCTGCGTGGTTCCAATGGGGCGGGCAAGTCCAAGACACTGGAGATGCTGCTGCCGTTCGTGTTGGACGGTGACAAGCAGCGGATCACCGCGTCGGGACGGCATCACACCAGTTTGCTGTGGTTGATGCTCGACGGGTACCCGGGGCAGAACCGGGTCGGTTACCTGTGGGTCGAGTTCAGCCGGACCGACGAGAGCGGTGGCACCGAAACGATCACCTGCGGGGTAGGGGTGCGAGCTTCCCAGTCGGCGCGGACCGCATCGTCGTGGTATTTCACCTATCCCGGCAGGGTTGGTGCCGACCTGGAGCTGGAGGACTCAGCCGGCCCGCTGACCCGCGAGCAGCTGCGTGCCGCGCTCGAACCGGCCGGTCAGCTCTTCGACTCGCCCCGCGCCTACAAACAGCACGTCGGGCGGCTGCTCTTCGGCCTGGAGCAGACTCAGTACGACGAGTTGCTGCGACTGCTCTACTGGTTGCGCCAGCCCCAGGTGGGTGAGGACATCGAGCCCGCGAAGCTGGCCGAACAACTGGTCCAGGCGTTGCCCCAGCTCGATGACGACGCGGTGCGCGCCGCGGGAGACACCTTCGACGAGCTGGCGGCGTTCGGCGAGCAGCTGGATCGTCAGCGGCGTTGTGCCCTCGCGGTCGCGGCGCTCGCCGGGATCTACGCCGACTACGCCCGCAGCGTGCTGCGGGCGCGCGGGGCCGGGGTGCTCGCCGAGCACAAGGAACTGGCTGCCCGGACGCGCGAGGTCCACACCCTGCGCACCTCGGTGATGACGCTGGAGCAACAGCGCGACGTCGCCAGGCAGGAACGGAGTGACGTCGAGCGCGAGAAGGGGCTCGACGAAGGGCGGTTGCGCGAGCTGGAGCGCGATCCCGCGCTACGCAACCAGCGCGAGCTGGTCAACCGGCGCCAGCGCGCCCGTGATCTGGCCGGTGCCGCGACAGCGGCCGAGCAGGTCGCGACCTCGGCCCGCAGGCGCGCGGACCAGGCGGGTGCACGGGTGAGCGGTGACGCGGCGCAGTTGCGCACCGAACTCGGTGGCCACGTCACCGCTGCTCACCGGCTCAGCGGTGAGCTTGCCCGGCTGGAGGTGTCGGTGCCGTTGCCGGTGCTCACCGTGCTGGTTGATCTCACGCTGGACACGGCCGAGCACGCGACCGCCCTGATCGGCGGCCTCGACCAGCACACCGGGGCCACTCGCCAGGCGCGTCCGGCGGTCGGTGAGCTGCTGGCCGCGGTTCAAGTCGTCGATGACGCCCGGGGCGAGCTGGTCCGGGCCGGTGCGGCCCGTGGAGTGGCCGAGCGGGAAGCGGCGACGGCGGAACAACGGGCTGAGGAAGAGCGTGGCAGGCAGGCCGATGCGGCCCGGCAGGCCGACCGGCTGGGCCGTGCCTACAGCGACGCGCTCGAAGGGTGGCGCAGTGACTCGAGGGCGGTCCCCTTCGAGCTGCCCGGCGATCCTTTCGAACTCTCGGCGCACACGGTGGCGACCATCGCCGGGTTGGCTCGTGCCGCTGCCGAGCCGGTCCTCGCCGGCCTGCGCGACGCGGAGGCCGCAGCCGCCTCGGCCCGGGTCACCGCCGAGCGTGAGCTGGGTGACCTGCGTCGACGGCGCACCGAGGTGGCTGCCCAGCGGGACCCGGCCCCGGCCGAGCCGGCCCTGGGTCGCGACCTTCGCGACGACGCTGACGGTGCGCCGCTCTGGCGATTGGTGGACTTCGCCCCATCGGTGGCCGAGGGATCGCGAGCCGGTCTGGAGGCGGCGTTGGAATCGTCGGGACTGCTCGACGCCTGGGTGCGGACCGACGGGGCGGTGCTCGACCGCGACGGTCTGGACGTCGTACTGTCCCGCGGTCCTGCCGTGGGTGGGTCCAGCCTGGCTGGGGTTCTGACGGCCGACCCTCCCGGAAACTGCCCGGTGACCGCGACGGTCCTGCGCGAGGTGCTGGGCCGGATCGGCTGGGTAGCGCTGTCCACACCAGCACCGGCTCCTCCATCGGCCACAGCCGGCTCCGCGATGGTGGCCGACGACGGCTCGTGGCGGTTGGGTCCGCTGACCGGCCGGGCCACCAAACCCGCGGCCCAGTTCATCGGCGCTACCGCACGCGCCGCCGAGCGGGCTCGTCGGCTGGCCGAGCTGGACGAGCAGATCGCCGTCACGGCCGAGCAGCAGCAGCACGCCGACGAAGCCGAACGGGCCGCCCGCGAGAGCCGGTCGGTGCTGGAGACGTGGCTTGCCGAGGAGCCGCCTTACCGGGAACTGCTGGCGGCCTGGACCCGGCTCGACGAACGCACCGAGGCCGTCGAGCGCGCGCAGCGGCGCAGCGCTGAAGCCGAAGCGGTGGCCGTCGAGGCTCGGGCGGTCGAGGCAGGCAAGCGTCGGGAGCTCACGACGCTGGCCGGCATCCACGGCCTGCCGGTCGAGGCCGACAAGCTGGCGGCGCGCCGCGAACAGCTGCGAGGTCTGGACACTGCGCTGACCCGACACGGGGACGCGGCCGGACCGCTGCGTGCCAAGCTGGTGCGGTGGCGGGAGGACGTCACCGCCTTGGTCACCGGGCTCGACGAGGCCGAGCGGGCCGCCGCCGCCGCGGGCGAGCAGCGCGAGCGAGCGGTGATCGCCCAGGCCGAGGCCGACACGCTCGAAGAGTCGGTCGGCGCTTCCATCCGGGAGATCGAGCAGCGGATCGCCGAGGCCGGTGACCGGATCGAGAGCTGGCGCAGGCGACTCACCGCGCTGGATCGACTGATCGCCGAGCTGCTCAACAACTGTGGTGCGGCCAACCAGAAGTGGATCGACGCCGGTGAGCGGTTGGCCGAGCGGGAACCGCTGCTAGCGGCGGCGATCCACACCCTGGCGACGATCCCCGACACTCCCGGGTTGCTGACTTCCGGAGCTGGCGAAGCTGATCAGGGTGCCTTCGAGCTGGCCCGGGGATTCCAGGCTGGTCACCGGACGCCGCCGGCAGTGCTTGAGCTGGCCCGTCGGCTCGCCGCGCTGCCCGCTTCGGCGCGGGAGGTGACCGACACCGCGGTGTACGCCGCGTGGCAGGACGCGGTGAGCGGCCCGACGGCGGACAGCGAGCCACGGGTCGACTCCGTCGGTGGGGCGCTGACGGTGATCGGCCGTGATGAGTCCGGGGAACATCCGATCGGCGAGCTGAGTGAGCGCCTTGCCGCTGCCGCACAGCGGGACGCCGAGCTGCTGACCGAGCGGGAACGCGCGCTGTTCGAGGAGCACATCCTCGGTGATCTCGGCGAGTCCCTGCGGACCCGGCGCCAGGAGGCCGAGGAGCTGGTGGTCGGGATGAATCAGCTGCTCGCCGGAGTGACCACGAGCCAGGGCATCGAGGTGCGGCTGAGTTGGAAGCTCCGCGAGGACACCTCGACCGACACCCGGCGGGCTGTCGAGCTGCTCGGCCAGCCGGTCGGCGCGCTGCTGCCCGATGAGCGGCATGACTTGCGCAATGCCCTGCACCGATTGATCGAGGCGTCCCGCGCCGACGCGCCGGAGGACTCCTACGCCGAGCACCTGGCCCGCGCCTTGGACTACCGGCGCTGGTTCGCCTTCCGTATCCGCTACACCCGTCCGGAGAACGCGGGCAGCTGGCACGACCTGCACCGCCGCTCCCCGCTGTCCCAGGGCGAGCAGAAAGTGGTCTGTTACCTGCCCCTGTTCGCTGCGGCCGCCGCGCACTTCAGCTCGCTGGCGGGTGCGGCTCCGCACTCACCCCGTTTCGTGCTGCTCGACGACGCCTTTCCGAAGATCGACGTGCGAACCCACCCGCTGCTGTTCGGCCTGCTGGTCCAGCTGGACCTGGATTTCGTGGTGACCAGTGAGCGGCTCTGGGGAGATCATTCGACGGTGCCGTCACTGGCGATCTACGAGGCCCTGCGGGATCCCAACGAACGGGGGATCGCGCAGTACCGGCACACCTGGGACGGGCACCGGCTGCAGGCCGTAGGCCAGTGAGCCTGCCCGGCTGGCTGGCCGACCCCGCGTTGTCCCGGATCTGGGCAGTGCTGCGGGATCGCCTGGAAGCGCGGGGTCTGCGCGCCCACGGGCAGGTGCGCCTGACCGAGCTGACTCGCGGAGAGCGCCACGCCGTGTCCGCGCTGATCGGCCGTCCGGTCACAACGTCCACAGTCGCGGTGAACCTCGCCGCATTGGACGAACGGCTCACCGCACGATCGCCGCTCGGCGGCCTGCTCCCGGTCGTCGAGGCCGCCACCGGATCCCCGCTCCAGGACCGCCCTGCGCACCGGGCGCACCGGGCGGCCGATCGGGACGCGCCATTCGCGGCGGCTCTGGTGGCGGTGGGCGGTGACCCGGTGCTGGCCGGTCGGCCATGGGTGCCGGGCTGGCTGGACGGCGTGCGCCGCTGCGGGCTGCTCGGCCGGGTGCGCGACCCGGTCACCGTCATGACGGTCGCCGTGCGGGTGTTGTCCGAGCTGCTCGCAGCGGAGGTGGTCCCCGGCCGGGCACGTAAGGAGCTGGCGGCTACTGCGGCCGGCGGTGCCCACGAACTCGACGACGGCAGCCCGATCGCTCAGGTGGTGCTGCGTGCCCTGGCGGCGCAGGCCGGCGAGCCACTGCCGGCCTCGGCGGTGGCCCGGCGCGGACTGTGGGAGCGGTTCGGGGTGCTCGCCGACGCAGTGTCCACGACCTGCCTCACGCTCGGGCTGCGCTCGACCGGCGCTGCCGCGACGGCACAGCGCCTGATTCTCGCCGCCGATGCCGGTGATCCCCTCCACCTCACCCCCTGGGACCTGCGTCACACCGACCTGCGGATGCCTACCGAGACCTCCGTGCTGGTGTGCGAGAACCCGCATGTACTGGAAGCCGTCGCGCAGACCCATGGCGGCCGAGTCCCGGTGGTGTGCACTGCGGGGCAGCCGGCCCTCGTCGTGCTCGACGTCCTGCAGCGGCTGGCCGACGACGGTGCCGTACTGCGCTATCACGGCGACTTCGACTGGCCGGGGATCTCCATCACCAACCGCCTCGTCGCCGAGCTCGGCGTCCAACCCTGGCTGATGAACGCCGAGCACTACACCGCGGCCCTCGGGGACGGATTTCCCAGAGTCCCGCTCACCGGCAACCCGGTCGATCCCGTCTGGGACGCCGAACTCGGCGCCGCGATGCGCCACCACGGAGTGGCCGTCCACGAAGAGGCCGTTCTCCATGATCTGCTGACCGCGCTGACCCCACCTGGCTGTGCACCGCCCGAACCCATCAAAAAGATCTTCTGAGAGGGGCCGGAATCTTAGCGTATCCAGCGGTGATGGGGTACGCCTGATAGGATGGGAAGTATGAGCCCAGAACAGGGTAATACTCAGTCCGCTAACCATCCTTCGAATACAGCTCACAAGGCGTGGCCGGCGATGCGCGGTGGCTGGAGCGGGTGGGCTCCCTGGAGTCGAGAAGTGCAGGCCTACATCGACATCAAGGAGTGCTCCGACGCGAGGTGCCTGAACGTCGAGGTCAACGTCGGCTACCAAGGCATAGACGAGAAGTCGGTACTCTCGCAATCCGCAGGGGTCAGCGATGACCTCCGGGCCGCTTGGAAAGCGAAGCTCGAGGGTGAGGGAAAGGTTAGTTCCGGCAAGAGCCTGCGAGACACGCTCTTCGGTTCTTAGCGCGTTGCCTGCTGTGCGAGATCATCCTCCCGGAAAAAATTGTCGATCATACTCGCCATAGGGTCGCAACTCGTTCCACCACTCGGCGAGTGGGTCGAACACCGCATGGAAAGGTCGCCCGACCAGACTGGGATCGCGGGCCTGTAGAAAGCGCAGGGCAAAGGCGGGACCGCAGTCGAGTTGCGTCACCCCGTCTATGGCGACCTTTCCCGGTGAGGCGGACATGACAGGTCCGCGGGCAGTGCGCCCGAGTCCGGAAACCGTGCGCAGTGCGCCGGCATATACCTCCAAAGCCCTCTCCAAGGGCAAGCCAAAGTACCGGCGGGCCCCCGTATCCCGCTCGACGAACATGTAATAGGGCACCACGCCAAGCTGAACTTCGCGTTGCCAAAGCTCCGCCCAGATGGCGGGATCATCATTGACATGCCGCACCACGGGGGCTTGGGCGCGCAATACAGCTCCGGTAGCGGCAAGCCTGCTCAACGCTTGATGTGCCGAAGCCGTCGCCAATTCTGCCGGGTGAGAGAAATGCAGCATCAGCGCGACATGCTTGCCTGCGGCCACCACCTGCTCCAGCAGCCGGATCAAATCGTCGGCATCCTCGCCCGCCAGCACCCGGTTCGGCCAGTACGACAGTGCCTTGGTACCTATTCGCACGGTCTGCACGTGCTCACGTTCCGGCCGCAGCAGCGGTTCCACGTATTGCCGGATCAGCGCGGTACGCATCACCAGTGGATCACCGCCGGTGAACAGTACGTCGGTGACCTCGGGATGCTGGTCCAGGTGGTTGGTCATCACCTCGGGACCGGATACGGCGAGCTGCAGGTCGCTGCGGCCGACGAACTGCGCCCAGCGGAAGCAGTAGCCGCAATAGCTGTGGCAGGTCTGTCCCTGGCGCGGGAAAACCAGCAGGGTCTCCCGGTACTTGTGTTGCAGTCCCCAGCCGTCGTTGCCCTCTTCGCTGGGTACGTTCAGCGCTATCTGATCACTAGGATGTGGATTGAGTTTGTCGCGCACAATATTTACAGCCGTGTGCAGCTCAGCTTTGTCGCCCGAGCGCAGTCCGCGTTCTATCACAGCGAAGTCAGCCGGATCGAGCATGTCCCGATGGGGGAACACGAGTCGGTATATGGCGTCCTCCGGTGCGTGGTCCCAGTCGATTAGCTCGTCGACCACGTAAGAACTCACCTTGAAGGGCAGTACATGCGAGACCACGTCGACCTCGTGGGCGAGATTAACGTCCCGCGTTCGATCCTGCACCAGATCGCGCAGCCGACGACCTGATACCGTTCGTAATGCCGTCGCGCCGTTCGGCGCGGCGGTAACCAGTGTCACGGTTTGATCACCCCACATATCATCATCGTCATTGACCTCATCGGGTGATGCTCATGCCCAACGTCCAGGAACGGGACCGCTGGTGTCGTGGGCCGGCTACGTCTGGAAGGGTTCGTAGGCGGGGTTCGTAGGCGGCGCAGACGCTGTAGCGTAGCGTGCGATGCGCAGAAGGGCGATAGCACCACCCTATCGGGGGATAGTGCGAGGAGTTCGGTCACCTACACGCGACACCGGTTGACGGTGCTGGACTGCCGGTTCCCGGGAACGACCTGCTTTTTCCGAACGTCATACGAGCGTATGACTACTCGACGGCAACCAGCTTCGGCGTGGTAGACGGTCTCCTGTCCGGTGGCCGGTTCGGCGATCGAAATCGTTGCGCTGGTTGCCGATGGGTAAGTATGTCTCTATCCTATTTGGGCTGAGATATCGGCCGCAAAGCGGATGAGTGATTGTCGATTGGGCGAGGTACTGGCCTTCACGTTGAAGATCTCGCTATGTTGGAGATCTCGGCCACGAGATGGTCGAGTGACTTGCCGCCAGCCAACTCCACCTCGTCGCTTGCGGCCACGGGGGCGGTCCACGAGACCGGCCGTACCTCCCGCCGGCGTTGCCGTCCGGGAACTCCGGAGGTCCCAATGGGTTAGCCATAGCTTCCATTCGTATGTCGCATGATAGGTTGCCTCGTGTGAAAACCCGTATGACGATCAGTGTGGAGCCTGAAACCGCAGCTCAGATACGTCGTGAGGCGGAGCAGGACGGATTGGATATCTCCAGTTGGCTCGCGAAGGTGGCGCAACGAGAAGCCACCCGGCGCGCCTACGCGCGGGCGGCCGCCGAGCGCCGGGCCGCCGGCATCGACAGCGAAGGGCGGCTGGTGGCGCACGCTGCACGGCGGGCGGCAGTTCGGCAGTACGTCAGCCCGGAGTGATCGGGTGGCTCCTTGCTTCGGTCAGGTCTGGACCACTGGTCATCCCACCCATCCAGAAGTCTTGCCACGCGTTCCCCACCTGGTGGTATCCAGTGACCTTTACAATGACTCCGGCCTCGGCGTTATCGTCGTCGAGATCGATCCGCACGAGATGCGCAATCCTGAACTCCACGAACCCATCCCCGGTATCGGCACCGTGATGCTCGACCGGCTTGCCTGGTACCCACAGAGCTGGCTCCGCGAACATCTCGGGAATTTACCTGACGACAGGCATGCCGAGCTTGGACGTCTGATCAGCAACCTCATCGGGCCGTGAGGGTCGTTGTGCCAGCGCGGTTTCTGTCGCCGCGGCGAGCTCGACGAGGAGGGTCACGATGGCGCAATACCCTGCCGTGACCGAGAACCGCGCGGTAAACGTGGTGCAGATGTTCCGACACCCGGTCCAGGAGACGCCGGAGTGATGCACCAGGATGAGTTCCCCGCCGACGACGGCGGACGATGAGGAGGCTGGCTGTGAGCGATCTGACTCCCCCAGAGGTGACGGTTCCCGAGGGCCCGGCGCCGACCGAGTTGGTGATCGAAGACCAGGTGATCGGCGATGGCGCCAAGGCCATTCCAGGCTTGGACGTCGAGGCGCACTACGTCGGGGTCTCGCACGCCACCGGTGAGCAGTTCGACGCATCCTGGGACCGGGGCGTCCCGCTGAAGTTCCGGCTCGGGACCGGTCGAGTGATCGAAGGCTGGGACAAAGGCATCACCGGGATGCGGGTCGGTGGTCGTCGCCGGCTCACCATTCCTCCGCACCTCGCCTACGGTGATCGCGGTGCCGGTGCTGCCATCAAGCCAGGTGAGACCCTCGTCTTCGTCGTCGACCTGGTCAGCGTCGCCTAGGTCGCGCCTGGGGTCCGGCTCTGATCCGCTACATCACCCCGGCCGCCCGGTGGCTAGCTGAGCGCGATGGCTGCGATGGAAGGTGAAGCTGCTGCCACCCGGCGGCCGGATCGGCACATGCTCACGTAGCAGGTGATTCATCCTCAACGTTCCTTCAGGCTGCCGATACTCAGCGAGCTCTTCCCGTTGCCGGGATCGATCTGTGCCTGCACCGCGCTGACATACTCCTCCGGGTCCTTGTCGCTGGTATCCAGATCTCGGGCACCGGCGTGGTCGGTCTTGAACTCCAGGAAACGGCGACCCAACTCCTCGCGCACATCGAGGGAAGAGTTCCGCCGGAAATCGGGGAGGGCGTCGTCCTCCTCCTCGGCCATGTGGCTGCTGTTGGCCACCCGCGCCTGGCGGACCGCTTCCCACCAGCTTGAGCTGCCGAGCGGGTGTCGGGCGGCTTCGTGTACTGCGTCGCGGATATCGTTGTGGTCGCCGATCGCATCAATGGTCTCGTCCTCGGCATCGTCGCCACGGCGCAGCAACTGCGGGTAGAAGATGTCCTCCTCGGCCACCGCATGCACGTCAAGCAGTGCGGCGAGGGGTTCCCAGATCGCACGTAGCTGCTCGGGCTCCTCGGCATCGTCCAGTGCGGCGAACTGCCGCCGGAACGTTTCATGATCATCTAGGATCAGTTGCGTGATGTCAGTGGTTCCACCCGACTTCGTGCTCTGGGACTCCATCTATGTGGCTCCTTGTCCTTTGCTCCTCGCCTACGGATACCGCAGCGTTGCCTCGAGATATCAGGCTGTTATCGACTACCCCATGTGGCGCACGCCAAACCTCCGAATGGCTACTACGGCATTCGACCTTCCACCGCGCCATCGAGGACGTCTGCGCGATCTCACCGGGTGATCAGGACTCCGTCCAGCAGCACCCGGTCATTCAGCCAGCAGCGTGCCCTGGTCACGCATGGCTGCGCCGAACACCGCGACCTGAGTGCGTCGCTCCATCTGCAGTTTGGCCAGCAGCCGCGACACGTGGTTCTTCACGGTCTTCTCGGCCAGATACAGCCGGGCGCCGATCTCCCGGTTGGACAGCCCGTCCGCGATCAGCATCAGCACTGTCCGCTCCCGTCCGGACAGCGTCGCCAACCGAGGATCGGTCACCGGAGGTCGCTCCCGTAACCGGGCGAGCACGTTGGCGGTGATGGCCGGATCCAGCAGGGACCTGCCCTGTGCCACCCGGTGCACCGCGTCGACCAGGTCGGTGCCGCGGATCTGCTTGAGCACGTAACCGGCGGCCCCCGCCATGATCGCGGCGAATAACGCCTCGTCATCGTCGTAGGAAGTCAGGATCAGACACGCGATCGAGGGCAGTGAGGAGCGGATCTCCCGGCAGACTTCGATGCCATTGCCGTCGGGCAGCCGAGCATCGAGCACCGCCACATCGGGCCGGACGGCGGGGAGCCGGCGCAGCGCCTCGTCGGCCCGGGCAGCCTCTCCCACCACCTTGATGTTCCCGTTGTCTTCGAGCAGAGCTCGCAACCCTCGCCGGACCACCTCGTGATCGTCGAGCAGGAACACCCGCACGGTGGCGCCAGCGACGGTTTCCTCGTCCCGGTCCACACCTCCATGTTGCCTGGTGAGTCGGTCAAAAGACATCGGGCACTGGGAGCCACCATCATGTGCCCGAGCCAGATCGGATCCTCGAAAGCGATGATTCTGTCCAGCGGCCGGAGTCACTTACCTCCGACCGAGCATTCCGCTCCTGACCAGGAGGATCCGATGAACCACGCGTTGACCCTGCCCGCCACTGTCGAAACTCTTCGGGTTCCCGACGCGCTGTTGCACTACGAGGTGCGGGGCCAGGGATCCCTCGTAGTGCTCGTCGGTGCCCCGATGGACGCCAGATCCTTCGCGCCGTTGGCCGATCGGCTGGCCACCGATCACACCGTGCTCACCACCGACCCGCGGGGCATCAACCGCAGCCTGGTCGACGACCCCGACCGGGACTCGACCCCGGAGATGCGCGCCGACGACCTCGCCCGGCTTCTGACCCACCTCGATGCCGGCCCGGCTGCGGTCCTCGGCTCCAGCGGTGGCGCCGTGAGCGCCCTAGCCCTGGTGCAGGCCCATCCCGAGCTGGTTCACACCGTCATCGCCCATGAGCCCCCGCTGGGCGAGCTGCTCGACGACCGCGAGCAGCTCCGCGCACAGACCGAGGACATCATTGCCACCCACCTAGCCGGCGACGTCAAGGGAGCCTGGAGAAAGTTCCTTGCCCTGGCCAACATCACCCTGCCCGAGGCTGCGTTCGAGCAGATGTTCGGAGGTGAGCGCAATCCGCAGGAAGTCGCGGACGACCGTTTCCAACACGCACACATGCTGCGCCCCACCACCCGGTGGTGCCCTGACCTCACCGCCCTGCGCTCGGCGACGACCCGCATCGTGGTCGGCATCGGCGAGGAATCGGGTGGCCAGTTCTGCGAACGCACCTCGACCGCGCTCGCCGCAGCACTCGGCATCGAGCCCACGATGTTTCCTGGCGGCCACATCGGCTTCCTCGAGGACGCCGACAGGTTCGGCACCCGGCTGCGCTCGGTCCTGCACAGAACTGCGCAATGACGCCGCAAACACAGAGCAAAACGGGCGTGATTTCGGGTGCGTTTGTCTGAACCGGGCTAATAGCGAGGACATGCAACACCGAGCAGCGAGGGTGTATCAGCAACGAAGGCACGGTGATGTGCCCTTTCCTGCACCCTCTTTGCCGCCCTGCTCACTCGATGGCCCGGTTGAAAGCCGTTGGGTACCGATTCTCGGCGCACGGGACAGGCAACGACGAAGGGGTGGTCTCCTGACGGAGACCACCCCTGGTCTGAACCGATGCTGCGGTACTGAGCCCCTAGCTTGAGCGGTGGGTGTTCGAGTAGAGCAGTGATGGTGCACCTTGTGGGGGCGCTTTCGAACCCCTCACCCGAGGTGAGACACCTCCTCGCCATAGCCTACTCCCCGCAAGCCCGCCAGATGAGGTGCGCGGACGGCGAGGCAGCTGGCGACCATGACTGACCGCGGTTCGCGTGAGGCCACCCGATGCACTCACGGTCAATGCCTTTTCCAAGAGCGCTGAGTAACCACCCTCGTCGGCGGCGCGATGAAGAGGGACGATGCCGTGGGTGGGAGTTCATAGTTACCCTGTAAAAAATATAAATATAGCGTATCTCTGGCAGTGATCAGGTGGGCTTGGTCTTCACCGATAAGGCTGGTCGGCGACGGATCGACTCCCCTGAGGATTGAGTCCGCAGCGAGCTGGTCGAGGCTTTCTTGCACGGCCTGCGGGTAATTTCGATCCTGACCGATGGGTAGAGATTTCGGACAGGGGACCTGTCGCAGATATCGCCGCTTTGCTCGAATTGATGCACACTGCGAGTGCCGCTCAACAGGCTCGGCCAAAGTCGCATATTGCGCCCACGGATCTATGAGCGCTAACTATAACCATGCACTAAGGAGTTGCTAAATTTTCTGGACCTGGACTAGTTTTTTGATCTACATACCCGCAGTTCAGCGCCTAGGTGAGTAAGAGATTTGGTCCAGAAACCTACATTCTCTTTAGTGCTTAGAAGATTACTATACAAGGACTGATCAGACATACGCATGAGTGTCGCGGAATGGCGGTGATGGGCTGCTTCCTTGCGTATTTTCGAGTCCTGTGAATGTAGACGAGAAAGGGCACTTGCTCCGGGGGTGTATGGCTTGTTCGGGATGCCTCTCACCTACGTTGAAAAAATTCATATGCCCGTTTCACGAGTTCGGCGCAGTCGGTATCCAAGTCGGTAGCTACACGCTTGCGAATGCTTCCTAAGTCTCTACAATAGATAGCTTCACCCCCTGTTGTAAGGGTTTGTACCGCAATATGCCCGTCGTCTAGGCCGAAGTATTCATCATTGTATTCGTCCGTAGGATTGTCGATTGGAAGGCTAATCGTATATGGCTCCGGCTGTGCAACAGGCTCACCATTGACAAGTTCTTCCTCTGGGACAAGTGTTCGAGGTATTTCTATGGCTATCTCGGTGACTTCACTACTTGCCAGGCTGATAGCGGGCTCGAAGATAGCAAAGTAGTGATCGAGGTTGCAATTATTGGTATAAACCTCCCCTTCGTATGGAATAAATTCTTCTTTGGCTACCTCCACACCCCCAGAGAAGATGAAGCCACCGTCCGTTCTTTGCGTAATTCGCACGCGGTCGGAAAGGGCGTATTCTGATGACGGTGGACAACAACAGGCGCCTGCGTTAGTCCACTGGATATCCACGGCGACACGTGTCACTACATGTTCGATAGGATATGTGTTCCTGATGGAGATCGTGAAGCGATAACTTTCACTCGTATAACCCGTAGCAACTTGAGTAATGGCGGTCTGGTTTACTTCAGTTGAGCCTAGACCGTAATAGATGAAACCTTTGCGCAATGGCGATACTACGAGTATCACTGTCAGTAATAATGGAATTATGGAGCTAAGAACTATAAATAACATAATCTTCGCCGTAGTAGCGCGGGACCAATCTGGCTTGATTAGAACTTTCCAGCAAACTGCAGGTGCGAGAATAATAACTAGTACTAAAAAAAGAATCGTAGATAGAGGTCGCCCACTAATTATTGCAACCGGCACACCGGTAAGGGCGCAAGCTGCACCGACCCATGCGATAGTTTTTTCCCACTTTTTGTTGTGCTCGTTCATCGTTAGTTCCCCGTACTGTGTGATCTCTGGTTGCTCGCCATGTAATCGCTATCCGCAGTCGGATTGTTACAGTTCCGATCAACATCTATTAACAATCGGGGTACCAGGATGACCTCTACGGCGCTGACGTGCCCGGCTTCGACCGCGAGCTGGTCGACATGGTCGCTATAGGCCGCAGTTTCGGCGACGACGGTCACCGGCGCAATGCCAGGGAGCTGAGGCTGTTCGGCAGGCTCTTGGGGGCTCGTAGTGATCTTCATTCTGAGTGCGGAGTGTGATGTGGGTTCGAGGTGTCTTCAACAACTTGTTCTGGTTCTGGCCCGTATTTCGTGATTGATGTGGCCCTGGCTGGGAGCGTCGTGCGGTGGTCTGTGATCGTGCTCGGGCGTGTGATGGTTGTGGTCTGGGTGTCTTGTTGCCGCGCTTGGGGAGTGTGCTGATTGAGCGTGTCGAGCGGATCCGTGATGTGGTGTGGTTGTGGGTGTGTCCTCGGGCTGGGGCGGCGGTGTGCGCTGGTTGTGGCCAGGACTTGGCTCGGGTGCGCAGTCGTGATGGGCGTTGGGTGGTCGATGCCGCGCTGGGTGGCTGGCGGGTCGTGATCCCCCCTGCGGGTGCGTCGGTGTGTTTGCCGTACCAAAGACTGTCGGGTCAAGATGTTCGTCGAGCGGGTCGAAGGTTTGAGCGAGCGCTACGGTCGGTGGAGCGTGTTGCTGGGGGAGATGGTGACTGTGATTGGTGTGGTGTTGGCCGGTCGCGTCGGTTCAGGGTTGGTTGCTCGTGGGGGTTGTCCCCCGGCCGCAATGTGTTGCTGCGCTGGGTGGCCTGCCCGATCCCGAGGTCGGTGCGGTGGCGGTGCTGGGGGTGGACGACTTCGCGCTACGACGTAACCGGCGCTAGGGCACGGTCTTGATCGACATAGACACCCATCGGCCGGTCGACGTGCTGGCCGACCGGAGGGCCGACACGTTCGCTGACTGGTTGGGTGAGGATCCCGGCGCCGAGGTGATCTGCCGGGATCGTGGCGGCGGGTATGTCGAGGCCGCCGAGCGTGGCGCTCCGAGCGTGGTGCACGTAGCTAAGCGGTGGCATCTGCATGGGCGTGGACACCCGCCCACTCCCGGTGAGCGCCGGACGAAACCGGACAAAACAGAATTAGCCGCTGACCTGAGATTCCCAGGTCAGCGGCTAATTCCGCTGGTCCGGTGAGGTGTGCCCCCGGCAGGATTCGAACCTGCGCTCCCGCCTCCGGAGGGCGGTGCTCTATCCCCTGAGCTACGGGGGCGTCCCGCTGACCGCCGTGGCAGAGCGTACCGTACTGTGCATCGTCACTGTGAGTCCGGTGGTCGGGCTCGGTGACCGGGACTAATTTCCAGCTCTGCCCAGGAGGCGGCGTGTACGACGATTATGACCAGACTCGCCGGATACCGGCGGCGTCGGGTGTGCCGCCGGGCATCGATGGCCGGAAGCTGTGGTCAGGGGGTGTGGCGACCGCGATTGTCGCCACGCTGGTCGCCTTTGTCGGGCTGCTGGTCGCCCGGGGCATATTCCAGGTCCCGGTGCTCGCGCCGACCGAGGCGGGATTGGTCGGTGACGCGACCACGCTGGGGTTGTGCTCGCTCGTGGCGCTTGCCGCGTTGGTCGGCACCGGGCTGATGCACCTGCTGTTGCTGACCACCCCGAAGCCGGAGACCTTCTTCACCGCGATCGCCGGCCTGGTGACGCTGGCGGTGGCGCTGCAGCCGTTCACCACGAGCATCGCCCTCTCAGTCAAGATCGCCACGATGGTGGTGTACCTGGCGGCCGGGATGGCCATCGTGATGTCGCTGAACAGCGTCGCCGGCTACGCCAACCGCTGAGATCGGCCTCAGATCGGCGGTGGTAGGGGCTGGGCGCCGCGCTGAGTGAGCAACTCGGCCAGGTAGTCGCTCTCGGAGCTCTGCGCGAGGACGATCTTCTCGGCCAGGTTGCGCACCTGAGGTGTCTCGGCGTGCTGCGCGGCGTACTGTGCCATCGGCACGCCACCCTGATGGTGACGCAGCATCATCTGCAGGAACAGTATCTCGAATTCCGTGCCGCCGACCGACCGGAGCCGGTCCAGATCGGCTGATGAGGCCATCCCGGGCATCGTTGCCACTCCAGCGGTGGCCTCGTCCTCGTGTGCCATTCCCGACATCGTCGTAGCGTCGGCCATCCAACTCATGTGCGGGCCGGTGGGCAGCGATGCGGCGTTCCACAGGCTCAGCCAGCCCTGCATCCGGCCGACCTGCTCGAGCTGAGTGCGCTCCATGTCGAAGGCCAGCGACCGGATTGCTGGGTCATCGCTGTGTTCTCGGGCCAGCCCGGCCATCAGCACGGCCTGGCGGTGGTGCACCGACATGTCCTGGGCAAAGCCGACGTCCACCGAGCCGGCCGCGGACTGCGCCGGGCCCCGGCCGGACAGTTGCACCAGCATGCCCGCTGACGCTCCGAGTAGCAGCACGGCGAGTATTCCGCCGCCGACTATGAGCGCCCGCATCCAGCGCGGGGTCAGGCCTCGGCGGGTACCCGGTGTGGTGGCGCGGATCTCATCGACGTCGACCACAGCGTCGCTCACCCTTCCGGAGACGGCTCAGGCGGGGCAGGTACGTCGCCTCCGGGCCCAGCCGGTTCGGCCCCGCCGACGGGTGCTGAGCCGTTCTCGCTGGAGGAATCCATCGGCATGGCGTCGGGTCCGGGTGGCTCGGCGACAAATAGTGGCGGGTTCGTTGGGTCGAACTTGCCCGGCAGCACGTCACAGGGGGATCCGACTTCGGGATGGGTGTACTGATTGGCCCGCAGCGACCGGATGAACTGATCGATCCGCTCGTCCTCCGCGTCGGTCACCTTGAGCTGATGTCCCCAGGACTGCAAGGAGATCGGCGAGTCCAGCCCGGGGTACGGCGAGAGCATGATGTAGAACTGGCCTTCGACCCGCTTCCGCAGCGAGTCCAGGGCGGTACCGGTGATCTGCTCGGGGTTGTAGGCGATCCACACCGCTCCATGTTCCAGCGAGTGGATCATGTTCTCGTTACGCACGGCCTGCTCGTAGACCTGGCCGTCGCAGGTGGCCCAGAACTCGTCATGCGGACCGCCGAAGGGGGGAGAGTGATCATAGGCGACCCGCCGAGGCGACACGACGTGACCGCGATTCTTCGGGCCGTACTCCACCTTCTGTATGCCGTCGATCTGGGTCGAGGGATCCTGGTTCTCGGCGGTGGGAATGAACGCGGCACTGTCCTCGTACCGCAGGTACAGATAACCGAAGATGCCGCCCGCGAAGATCAGGACGGCGAGTACAGCCACTATCGTGCCCCATGGCTTGGGTTTGGTCGCTGTCACCACCGAGCGGGAGTTGCGGACCGCTTTACTGCTCTTTCCACTGGGCATGCTTGGTCTGGTTCCTCGCTCGACTGAAAGAAATCTTCTGGCCAACGGGCCGGGGTGTCACCCCCAGCGTGGTGGCAAGTGTAGGGATACCAGGTGATGTATCGGTGAACCCGGGCGCTGGAACCGGGGCGTCGGCCGGCCTGGGTGGCTCCCTAGACTCCAAGGGTGACCCCTGCCGCGCTCGTCGACCTGGTGCGTTCCTCCGCTGAGGATGTGCTGATCAGCCGGGGCCTCGACCCCGCCGTGCTGCCCGCCGCGATCACTGTGACGCGTCCCCGCAACCCTAGGCATGGTGACTACGCAACCACCGTGGCGTTACAGGTGGCGGGGAAGGCCAGGGTGGCACCGAGAGAGTTCGCCGGGTGGTTGGTGCCGCCACTGGTGGCCAGCTCCGCAGTGCGTTGCGCCGAGGTCGCCGGCCCTGGCTTCGTCAACCTGCGGCTAGCCGCGGTAGCCCGAAACGAGATCATCCGACAGGTGCTCGCGCTGGGGGAGCGCTTCGGCGCCGGGGACGACCGCGCCAGCGGCAGTATGCAACCAGCCATGTGGGCAGAGGCAGCGAACGTGCAGTACGCGCATGCCCGGCTGACTGCGCTGCTCCGCAACGCCGCCGCCCTGGGCATCCCCGGACAGGACGCCGAGCTGGGGTTACTGGAACATGAACGGGAAGTCGAATTGATCAACATACTCGGCGAGTTCCCGGCCGTCGTGGCCGCCCGGCTTCGTCGGCCGAGCCGGATGACACGTTATCTGGAGCGGCTGGCGGACACCCACCACATTTTCTCGGACGTCTGCCGAATGCTTCCGATGGGCGACGAGGAACCTGGCCCGCGCCACGTCGCCCGCTTGGCGCTGTGCCAGGCGACCCGGCAGGTGCTGGCCAATGGCCTTGGCCTGCTCAGCACGAGTGCCCCGGAGCGGATGTGAACGCGCATCCTGCGGGTCCGCGACACGGCGATGTCCACACCCAGCCCTCCACCGCGGGTGCTCTCCCGACCAGCCCCGCGGAGCTGAACGCGTTGTACCCGGCGGTATGGCCGCGCGGCGCGGCACGTGGTGACGACGGCGTGGTGCGGCTGGCCGGAGTAGACGTCGGTGAGCTCGCGGAGACCTACGGCACCCCGTTGTTCGTGATGGACGAGGCGGATTTCCGGGCCCGCTGCGCGGAGCATGCCGCCGCCTTCGGCGCTGCCGAGCGAGTGCACTACGCCGCTAAGGCGTTTCTGTGCGGGGAGATCGCCCGCTGGGTGGCTGCCGAGGGTCTCGGCCTGGATGTGTGTACCGGTAATGAACTCACGGTCGCGTTGCGCGCCGGTTTCCCCGCGCGGCGGATCGCGATGCATGGCAACAACAAGTCCGTCGCCGAACTGACCGCCGCTGTGGTGGCCGGAGTCGGTGCCGTGGTGCTCGATTCCTTCCTGGAGATCGCCCGTCTGGACGACATCGCCTGCCGCTACGGCGTGATGCAGCCGGTGCTGATCCGGACGACCGTCGGCGTCGAGGCGCACACCCACGAGTTCATCGCCACCGCGCATGAGGATCAGAAGTTCGGTTTCTCACTTGCGGCCGGGGATGCCGCAGAGGCCGTCCGGAGGGTGCTCAAGTCTGATGGGCTGGTGTTGGTGGGGCTGCACAGCCACATCGGCTCGCAGATCTTCGACGCCGATGGCTTTGAGGTCGCCGCGCGCCGGATGGTCGGGTTGTTCACCCTGATTCGCGATGAGCACGGTCCCGACACTGTCGCGGGTATCTCCACACTGGACCTCGGCGGTGGGCTGGGCATCGCCTACACCTCGGCGGACGACCCGCCACCGGCATCCACGCTGGCCGCCCAGTTACGGTCCATCGTGGACAGTGAGTGCCGGATGGTGGGGCTGCCCGCGCCCACCCTGACAGTGGAGCCGGGACGGGCGATCGTCGGACCTGGCACGGTGACCCTGTACGAGGTCGGCACGACCAAGGACGTGGTTCTGGGGGCCTCGACGCGGCGGCGTTACGTCTCAGTGGATGGCGGAATGAGTGACAACCTGCGCACCGCGCTGTACCGCGCGAGCTACG
>JBOHHE010000427.1:0-10788 GCA_050700355.1 Pseudonocardiaceae bacterium | reverse complement strand
ACGACCGAGTCAACGAAACCAGTTCCACACGCTCATGATCGGACAACTCAACAGGAGGCGAGTAACGCATACTGCATTATCGCACAAAATCTAAAGAAAACAAACTTCAATTACGGGATACTAGCTCCAACTATGCTGAATAGAATAGGGATCAGGATTAGCAAGGAAAGCAGAAGGAAGGCTTTATATGATGTCTTGGTCAACCTGGCTACCCGACCTTTCTGGATCGTCGAAATTCTCATTGCTATTGGCCACTACCCCTGCTTCAAATGTTATATCCAGCGTGTATGTGACTTTAATTTATTAACGGTTCCGATGCGCTGCTGCGCTCGGTGCCGCTGCGGGTGCGATCTGTCTTTGCGGGTCACTGAGATGTGATGGTAGCCAACCGCAGACCGACGTCGCCGGGGCGGTGTTGGCTCAACCAGCACCGGTCGGAGTTGGCGAACCTGCAGCGTACCAGGTGCCGCGCATGCCGCTGATCCCGCATCTCGCTTGGGTGCCCAGCGCGTCCGTCGAGCCGAGCTCGTTGGCGTTGCGGCTCGCCGAGGTACCACAGCCTGCTACCGGATACTCGATGCCGGGATTGCCGCCGAACGCGGCTGTTTCCGCTTCGTAGACGCTCGGGCCACCAGCCGCTGATCTGGCCTCCCGTGGTGAGCTGATCGAGTGCGGCGTAGAGGTCTGCCGTCATCGCGCGCCCAGCCGGGCCGAGTTGGAGCCGCAGCCGCCAGCAGGGGTGCTTCCGGATGAACCACCACTCAGCGATCACGCCGTCGGCTTCGGCTCGCCGCAACAGCGGCGCGAGGTGGTCGGCGACGGCTGGCTCGGCCAGCAGGCCCCCACGAGGTGCGCCGGAACGAGGAACAGGACGAATACGACGAACACACCGAGCGCGCCCGGCGCACGGACGTCCTGCAACGCGCAGAAAACGAGTTCGACCCCACCCCCTTCAACGCCGAAACAGCCCCCATCTACGGCAGAGTCCGTGCTGCGGTCATCAGCTCAGGTCGCAAGCCACGACACCGGGTAGCGGACTTGACGATCGCCGCGATCGCCATCGCCGAGAATCTCCCCCACTTCACCACCAACCTCGACGACTTCAAAGACCTCGACGACCTCCTCACCGTCATCCCCGTCACCCGCCCGACGATCCTCCACGACCGCTGACCTCCGCTCTTCGGTGAAGGCCTGCCACTCAGCAGTCGGTCCTCAGCGGCCTCGGTGGCACTCCATGACGCAGCAGACCAGCGGGATCACTGCGGCAGGCAATCAGGAAGGGTGAGGGCCACGTCTTCGTCGGACTCCATGATCAGCGACTGGTATACTGCCGTCACCGCGCCAGGACTGGCACTGCTGGACTGGGAATCCTTTGGCACCGCCCCGGCAGGATATGACGCAGCGACTCTCTACTGCCTGGCTCTGAAAGCCCCCGCCACCGCGAAATAGGTACACGATGTGTTCGCCGATGTACTGGACAGTCCCGACGGCGTCCGTTCCCAACTATTGGTCATCGCGCGTTACCTCAAGCGGGTCGAGTACGGGCAGTTCGGTGATCTGGCCGATCTTTTCCACAACCACGCCCACCACCTCATAACGACGTTCGACTTGCTCAGTCGTCGCTACCAGGTGATGCGGGACCCCGCTGGGCTGGGGTCCGGAGACGGACCGCGAAGCCTGCTAGCAGTCGCTGCCCCGCACGGTGTCGCAACCGTTGTCGGTATCACCTAGCAGCGCCGCAGCCGCGGGACTGGCCTCGACGATGCGCACATCGAGGAGTGTTTCCTGAAAACCCTGAACTTCCGCCATCGTTGGTGATTTACGGCCTACTGTCCGCGCTGACACGTTGTTCACGACAGCAAGGACGCAGGCGATGGCGGCGGACACCCCGAACAAGACGCTAAGCGAGCTGTTGGCCTGCCTGTCCTGGAGCGGTGAGCGCCTGGCCCGAGAGATCTGCCGGGTACTGGGCACTGACGCGGTCCACCCGACAGCGCCGTACAAATGGCTCAAGGGCAATCGACCCCGCCGAGACGAGGTGCGTCAGGCGACCGCGTTCGTGCTCTCCCAAGCCAGCGGCCGACTCATCACAGTGAGCGAATTATGGCCTGGGTGCGCTGCGCACCAGTCATGCCTGGTCCCCGCGACCGCCGGAATGGGAGGGCCGTGGACCCTGGCCGGTACGCTGGCTGTGGCACACGACTGGCTGCTCGGAGGACTGATGGATCGTCGGGTGTTCCTGGCGGTCAGCGGCACGGCCTTGACCGACCTCGCGTGGATGGCGGTGAACACCGAACCCGCTCGCCTGGCCGCCGCCCTGGGCGGCGGCCAGGTCGACCCCACCCTGATCGCCCAGATAGAGGACTCAATCCCCCGGCTACGCCAGCTCGATGACCAGCAGGGCGGCGGTGGCGCGGCGCTGACCTACGTCAACGCCCAGTTCCAGGCCGTGGCTCACCTTCTGCACACCGCCGAGCATGGCGGGCACATCACCCGACGGTTGCTGGTCGCCTGGGCCGAACTCGGACAGTTGGCGGGATGGATGGCCGCCGATACTGAGCGTCACGGCCTGGCTCAGCGTTACTATCTGACCGCGCTGCGGGCCGCCCACAACGCCGGCGACAAGCCCCTCGGCGCCAACGTGCTGAGCATGATGGCCTCAGACGCAGCCAACCGCGAACAGGCGAGTGATGCGATCAGTCTGGGTACTGCTGCGGTGGAGCTGGCCCACCGCAGTCCCATGATTGTCCAGGCCCTGGTCAGCAGTCGGCTCGCCTACGGTTATGCGCTGGTTGGCGACGCCGACCGCTTCCATGCGGCCCACGGCCGATCCCGAGAGCTGGTCGAGCATCCGACCGGACACCGACCGCGCTGGGCTTACTACGTCAGCCCCCAGTTTGCCGATGCTGTCGGTGGCCTTTACCAGGTCAGCCTGGGGAGGGCCTGTTCCCACAACAGCCGACGTCATCTGGGCAACGCGGCCACCCTGCTCACCCCTGAAGCGACCGCCGCATCGGATTACCCGTACCCGCGTGAAGCGTTACTCTCCGGCACAGCGCTGGCAACGGCCTACGTCGGCCTCGGAGAACTGGAGCAGGCGTGCGACGTGGGGCGGACCGCTCTGGGGCGGCTACCGCACCTCCACTCACCGCGCTGTCTGACGAACCTGCGCCGTCTCGCCGACGAACTACGCAGCCGAAAGCTCAACCCACACGTCCGCGACTTCTCCACCGAACTGGACCACAGACTCGTTTGAGCCCAAGCTGTCACTGATCGTAGTTCACGGGACTTTCGCGGGACTCATGAAGATCATCGGCAGACATGTGCAGGGCGGCTTGTGCCTCCTCAGTGAGCGTCGCCGCCCTTCGTAAGGCTATTACAACGACTGTGCCCGTGCGTCCCATGCAGCGATCATCGCGGGACTGGGATTCGTCCAATCATCCATCGCTCCCACGAGGATCTGCTTGACCCGTTCCTTCGACTCGACCAACGCCAGGTCGATGAAGCTCTGACACTGGCTGAGAGGACTCCCCACGCTGAGACAAAGCACGATGCCGACCATCTGCAAGCCCCGAGCAACGACAGCGGCTTTCTGATCGACCACGGGGATAGGTATCCGCCTGGCGAGCTCTCTCGCTACTGCCTGCTCGACGCTTCCACCGCCCAACCAGCTGGCGACTCTACTGGCAACTGATCCGATGAGATCATGTAGCGCCTTCTTGCCATCGAGGACCCCCTTTGCCATGTCAGCGAGGATCTTGCACTCCTGTTGCCGATGACCGTCGAACAAGCGCTCCCAGGTCTTGTCCGTGATACACCCGAGCGCTTGCTCTGTAACCGCCTCTTGCCAGCTGCTGGTCGCAACATCGGCACAGAAGGCCACAGCCTGCTCGACACGGGATTGCTCCCACGTGGCCAACTGCCCCCTCCTCGGCCCTCGCTGCACCGGGATAGGCAACTGCCGTGTGCTACTGACCCGTGGCCGCCGAGCTGGTGGCTGGCTTCGCTGAGGCGATCGTCTCGTCCGCGGCTTCGTCCTGCCGTATGGCTGACCCGTGTGCCAGTGGCAGCGCATCCCCTCTTCGCGGACTGGGTTCCGGCAGAGGTTGCAAGGGGGCGACGAGCACTGCGCTCCACACTTGGCCACACATGGAGTGTCCGAACTGACACGGACGGCTCGCAGCGGTTCCAGAGAATTACAGGTGGGTAGTTCTAGGGATATGTGGTTCGTTGTGGCCAATGCGCAAGCTGCAACGGTGCACATTTACAGAACCAGGTTGCGTCTGTTCACCACGCACAGAGTGAGCCTTTCCGAGTAACCGACTGTCGCTTTGTGTGATCACATCATTGTGGATCATGTGGTCCGGTGGTTCTCGTGGTGGAGCAGGACCAGCGCGGCCGCGACGATTCCGCCGAGGCGCCAGGGGCAGCCACGGTAGCGGCGCAGGGCCTTGAACGTGGTCTTCAGCGGCGAGTTGGCGCGTTCGCCCAGGCAGCGCAGGGCACCGTGGACGGCGTTGTAGGTCTGCTGGTCGACGGTCAGCTCGGCGCCGGTGGGTTTCTTGACCGGGATCGTGAAGATCTCGGGTTCGCCTTCGTAGCCCAGATCGGCCAGGCCCAGCTGTCCGTCGCTGACCCACTCGGCGATCCGGGCGAGCAGCTCAGGGTCGGCGCGGGCGGCGGTGGTGTCGTGCTCCCGGCCCGGGCGCACCTGCGAGGTCCACAGCGGCCAGCCGTCCGGGGCGGACACGACCTGGATGTTGCCCCCGTGATGATGGTGCTTCCCGCTCCACCACAGGTCCACCCCCGGGGTCGGGCCGGGGGTGGCGATCCGGTCGGTGTAGATCAGGGTGCCGTCCACGATCACGTGCGAATACCCGGCGGCCTTGGCCGCCAGCAGCGCCCCGTGCAGGGACGGTGTGCGGGCGGCCAGCACCGCGATGCCCTCGTCACGGTAGGCGTAGGCGGTCGACAGGCTGATGGCGTTGTCCCTGGCCAACCCCGACATCCGGGTGTCATCCAGAAACCAGCGCAACACCAGCACGGCCTGCTTGTAGGTGCCCAGCGCCCGAGTGTCCTTGCGGGTGCCACGACGGACCCGCTCGGCGTGCAGCAGAGCGGACAGGAACAAGACACTGTCCTCGGAGACGTCCAGAACGGCCTGGTATGTGACACTCATGGCGGCGCGGAACCCCTACAGTGATGATCTTTGGTCGGATCACCCCTGTGTATCGGGGTTCCGCGTTCTTCGGGGGACCCGACGCGGCGTGTCGCCCCCCAGCCCCTTCAACCACAGAACGTCACAGACCGTTACGCGGAATGGCTCAGTGGTGGGAGGGGCGCGCGCTCAATCTCGGGCAGGCCGACGGCCCGCCCGCATCGCTTGCCGGAGGGTCCGCAGAGGCTCACGGGTCAAGTCCTCATCGGCCTGATCAACCGGTCGAGGCTGGTAGGTGCACCCAATGAGGACTTGAGGCGTGAAGGGCGGACCCATACCCGGCGCGTCCCTCCCACCACGAACCGCAGCCCGGCGTGCTTAGACCTGACGTTGGGAGATCTGATGTGCCTACGGCCGGGCCACGTGCTCCGCGCCGGCCGCTGCGGGAGCGGGAGAGTCGGCGTGGCGTTGTGGACCCGCGCCTTGATCAGGGACTTAATCAAAAAAACGTTCGGCAAGGATATCTCGCTGGTCACGGTGGGACGGATACTCACCAAGCTCGGAATGTCACCACAGCGGCCGTTATACCGGTCATGGAAGCAGGATCCGGAGCGGGCGCAGAGGTGGAAACGCGACGAGTACCCGGCGATCAGTGCCCGCGCGGCGGAGGTGGGCGCGACGATCCTGTTCGCCTCTTGGCGATGGCCCTGATACTGCTAAAGCAGCACCACGTGAACAAACACGGGAAGTGCAAATACTGTGGGTGGGCGCAGGAAAAATGGCGGTTCTGGCATCCACGGCCACGGTGCACCGTATACCAGGCTACAGACTTCGCCATGAGTCAAAGCCTTGATGTAGTGTGGTGGCAATTATTTAACTGCACAGGACAAGAGATCGCGTTAGGCGAAGCGCGAAAATGGGTAGAAGAATCAAGAACAAGCGAAGCGGGAAATTCTTAAAATAAGGTGGCTATGATCGTGGACAGGTCACTTGTTGAGTGGGCCGTGACGATGCACTGGCTGTAGTGACAAGCCACATAGTGACTGGTCGCGACGCTCTGCGAAATTCATGATCAACTCTCAGGAGAACCTTATGTCCACGGCCGGCGAATACTTCGCACGGCAAGGCAAGGCTCGACGCTACATCAATCAGAACCATCACCGTCTACGGCCCCTCGCTGAGGGCCGTTGCCCGACAGACAACCGGTTACTTGCAGCGGTGTACCGCTTACGCAATACAGTCCCGATTTCACTCAGAGCGTTGTTCTGATCACGATGGGTACCCTTAGATTCTGATCAGGTTGGTTACATGGCGTCACCTCCTTTCGGTTGGTTGTGATCAGGTCGGCGCGGTCTGGGCCGTGAGCCTGGCCCGCCAGCAATACCATCGGGCACCCTCGAACCCGCCGCCTGACCACCAGCCAGCCCGTCCCCGACCAGGCAACCAACCACGACGCCGAGGCCGGTAGTCCCGCTCGCCCGTCCCCGGCACCATTTTCGGATTAGCTCGGGGCCAGCTGACCGGGCCCATGATCCGGCCATGCCTCGGCACCATGACGAGGGTTGCGCCATCGTGTCGATGTCCGCTGTTGCTGGGTCGGCGTCCCCAGTGACGCCGTGATCCTCATGCTCCGTGGCGGCTAACACGGACTACTCTAAGGAGACTGCCCCATGTCAACTGACCGCTCTGCTTGGCGAGCCTGCGCCGTGTCGCAGATCAGCTACGAGCCCGAAAGGTCAACCCGCACGTCCGTGACTTCTCCACCGAATTAGACCGCAGGCTAAAACTGATCGCATGATTAGCGCCACTGCGTTCGCATTGGCCCTTGTTGCCTCCTCCCTCGGCCATCCCGATGCTCGCAAACCAGCTGGACGGCGAACTGGCCAACATCTACAGCGGTCCGCGCATCGGCCGCGACACGGCCGTGCCCGCCGACCTCACTGCGTTGCTGACTGTCTCGGGCAGCTGAATAGGGCGCAGTGAGTGATCTTGCCGGTGTGGTGGTCCACGCTCTGCTCAGCGTGGTGGTCGATGTCGGGAGGTCTTTCGATGGAGCACACGACGTTCCTCTGGTGTGAACTGACCGGCATGTGTCAGCTCAGCTGTAGCCATTGCTACGCCGACAGTGGGCCGACGGGCACGCATGGGGTAATGACGGGCGGTGACTGGAAGCGGGTACTGGATGAGGGCCACCACCTCGGCGTGACGATGGTGCAGTACATCGGTGGCGAACCCACCCGCTATCCTGCGCTCGCTGATCTGGTTGACCACGCCTTGGGGTACGGCATGAAGGTGGAGGTGTCAGCAACCTGGTCGCTGTGCCCAGTTCGCTGTGGTCAATGTTCAGCCGGCCCGAGGTGCGGCTGGCGACCAGCTACTACTCCGACCAGGCCGAGCAGCACGAGCGGGTCACCCGGGTACGCGGCAGCCACGCCCGCACCACAGCGGGCCTCGTCGAAGCCTTGCGTCGCTCTATCCCGCTGCGGGTCGGGGTGATCGACATCGAGAAGGGTCAGCGTGCCGAGCAAGCCATTGATTATCTCCGTGCTCTGGGTGTCACCTGGATCGACACCGACCGTCTGCGGCAGGTCGGCCGCGGAGTCCGCGACACGGGGCCGGATCTGTCGCAGTTGTGCGGGCACTGCGCGCGGGGCAAGGTGGCCATTGGCCCGGACGGCGCGGTATGGCCGTGCGTGTTTGCCCGGTGGATGTCACTGGGCGATGTGTGCGAATCCTCCCTGGCCGAGAGCCTGAACGGTGACCGGATGCGGGCAGCGTGCGCCCAGCTGGCCACGATGGGCAGAAAAGATAAAGATCCGGGTCAACCGAAGTGCTCTCCGGAGACGCGATGTGACCCGTCGAAGAGCGACTGCCAGCCCACCTGTCCACCTGGATATCACGCCAAAGGCTGCTGGCCCTTCTATTACTCACCAGACGAAGACGAAGAAGACGAATGAACTCGGCTAACGAACAACATCGAGAAGATATGAGTGACCGGCTGCGCCGGGCGGCCGATCACTTCTCGGTCACTCTCAGGGATGCGCCGGTGTTCGGATGGCGAGATCGCACCGTCGGAAGCCGGGTTCGCGGGACGGCCGATGATGGCTGGCTGCGTGTGTCGTGGGCACTTACGCACTGGGCTGAGGGGGATTACTGGACCGGCAACGAGCAGGCCTCGACCATCGTCGGGGTACCTAAGCCGCAGGTCATGAACCTGTATGAGTGGGACGAGCAGGATGGGCGTGTTCGTGCCGAGTTGATGACTCTCATACCAGAGCCGCCCTGTTCGGCAACCGCCGAATTGCGGAGGGAGGTGACCCTGCCGGATCGGTGGTGGCGTGATCTGAAATCCGCACTGGATGCACTCGCGCCACAGACGACGGACCGGACCGTGATCCCACAGCGGCAGGCGAGCAGGCGGGCACTCGCCTTCTTCGGTAGCGCGGTCGATCCGACCGTGTCACACTGGATCTACCGCGCACGGCGACCTGAACTGGTCGAACATCACCGCGCCAGGACTGGCGCTACTGGACTGGGAATCCTTCGGCACCGCCCCAGCAGGCTATGACGCCGCGACTCTCTACTGCCTGGCTCTGAAGGCCCCCGCCACCGCGAAACAGGTACACGATGTGTTCGCCGATGTACTGGACAGTCCCGACGGCGTACGGTCCCAACTATTAGTCATCGCGCGTTACCTCAAGCGGGTCGAGTACGGGGAGTTCAGTGACCTGGCCGATCTGTTCCACAACCATGCCCACCACCTCATAGCGACGTTCGACTTGCTCAGTCGTCGCTACCAAGGGACGCGGGACTTGTGCGGGGCTTGGCCGGGAAACTGCGGATTAGCACCACCGGTTCTGCTTGGCTGTCGTGGTGGATCGGAAGTGCCGGGCGCCTGATGTGAGCCGATGAGAAGTCCGGAAGCGATTGGCTCAGCGGGAACCACCGTCGCGGCGCCGGGCAGGTGGGAAGAACAGAAGTGTTCCCTGAAAACCCTGAACTTCCCCCGTTGTGGGTGATCTACGCCCTACTGTCCGGGGCGACATGGGATCCACGACAGCAAGGACGCAGGCGATGGCAGCTGACACCCCGAACGAGACGCTGGGCGAGCTGCTGGCCTGCTTGTCCTGGAGCGGGGAGCACCTGGCCCGGGAGATCTGCCGAGTACTGGGCACCGGCGCGGTCCACCCGACAGCACCGTACAAATGGCTCAAAGGCACCCGGCCCCGCCGGGACGAAGTCCGCCAGGCGGCCGCGTTCGTGCTCTCCGAAGCCAGCGGCCGAATCATCGCGGTGAGCGAGCTGTGGCCCGGGTGCGTTGCGCACGAGTCATTCCTGGTTCCCGCGACCGCTGGAATGGGAGGGCCGTGGACCCTGGCCGGTACGCTGGGCGTGGCACACGACTGGCTGCTCGGAGGACTGATGGATCGTCGCGTGTTCATGGCGGTCAGCGGCTCGGCCCTGACCGATCTGGCCTGGATGGCGGTGAACACCGAACCCGCCCGGCTGGCCGCGGCCTTGGGCGGCGGTCAGGTGGACCCCACCTTGATCGCCCAGGTGGAGGACTCGATCCCCCGGCTGCGCCAGCTCGACGACCGCCAGGGTGGGGGCGGGGTGGCGCTGACCTACGTCAACGCCCAGTTCCAGGCCGTGGCCCAGCTCCTGCACTCTGCCGAGCACAGCGGGCAGATCACCCGGCGGCTGCTGATCGCCTGGGCCGAACTCGGACAGCTGGCCGGATGGATGGCCGCCGACACCGAACGCCACGGACTGGCCCAACGCTACAACCTGACCGCGCTGCGGGCCGCCCACAACGCCGGGGACAAAGCACTGGGCGCCAACGTGCTCAGCGCGATGGCGTGGCACGCCGCCAGCCGCGAGCAGGCGGCGGACGCGATCAGTCTGGGTATCGCCGCGGTGGAGCTGGCCCACCGCAGCCCCGCCACCGTCCAGGCCCTGATCAGCAGCCGGCTGGCCTACGGCTACGCGCTGGCCGGTGACGCCGAGCGTGTCCACGCCGCCTACGGCCGGGCCCGGGAGCTGGTCGAGCGCCCGACCGGGCACCGCCCGCGCTGGGCTTATTGGGTCAGCCCGCAGAGCACCGACGGTGCCTGCGGCATTCACCAGGTCAGCCTGGGGATGGCCGACTCGGGCAACAGCCGACATCATTTCGGCAAGGCGGTCACCCTGCTCACCCCCAGCGCGAGCGCCGCAACCTATCAGCTGTACCAGCGCGACACATTACAGAACGGCATCTGGCTGGCCAGAGCCCACGTCGGCCGTGGCGAGCTGGAGCAGGCGTGCGAGGTGGGGCGAACCGTTCTGGAATGGCTGCCGCACATCGACTCACCCCGCGGCCTGGCGCTCCTGCGCCGCCTCGCCGACGAGCTCCGTGTCCGCAAGGCCAACATCCATGTCCGCGACTTCTCCGCCGAGCTGGACCGGAGGCTACAACTGACCGCCTGACCAGCGCTGCTTCTCTCTCACTGCAGCACCGTGATGTGCGCCAGGTCAGGCAGCTCGGCGGTGAGCTGTTCGAGGCGGTCCCATCCCTTCATCGGGTCGTCTTGCCCACCCACATAACCGCTCGCAATCGTTGCGAGACCGCAAGTGACTGATGGGAGTTTGTT
>JBOHHE010000426.1:0-3284 GCA_050700355.1 Pseudonocardiaceae bacterium | reverse complement strand
AGCTTCCGAACGATCTGCTCCGGCGTATGCCGCTTTCGTCCAGCCATGAAACAAGCCTCCCCTGCACTATCAATAATGCAAACAAGGCTCTCATAACCCACGGATCACCCGGCGGGGGTCATGCCAGACTTACTCAGCTCCCTCAAGAGCTACCAGGGTGCCTCTGACTAGTCAAGTCCGCGAACATGAGCGCGGACGTTGACGAACTTACGCGAACGCTCTAGTCTTCGCCTCATGCTTGTTTCACGAGACGGCTGGGTGTCGCTCCCGGCAGGGTCAGGCTTTGAGGGTCTGCACGTGCGTGCACGCCGTACAGATGACGGTCGGGTCGTCGTGACCGACGTGTTCATCCATGCCGATGAGATCACTCCGGCAATGCTGCGTCAGGTCTCCCTCAGCAGGGTGGAAGCCGCTTTAAACGCGCCAGCCGATGACCACGAAGACTATTTGGGTAAGACGCTCGCCGCGTATTCCCGATCGTGGGCCGTGGGCGGTAAGGGGTCGTGGACTGACGGCGAATTGACAATGGCAGAACTGCGGAAGCGCTCGCTGAAGTTAGGGGGCTCTCAGGCCAAGCGTCGAGCCCGACTGACCCGGCCAGACGGGCAAGATCCGGACAACTTTTACCGGCTCGTAGCGCACGTCTACCGTGATCACGTCGCATCGACACGAGCACCGGCGAAGGAACTCGCCGAAGAGGCCAAGGTTCCCGTGACAACCGCCCATAGGTGGATCAGAGAAGCTCGCCGCCGCGGATTTCTGCCACCGGCCAGCAAGGGGAAGGCAGGATGACCAGCACGAGCGGTAAACGGCGCGGTCGCGGTGATGACGCGATCTACTGGGACGAGTCGAAGGGCAGCTACGTCGGCGCGGTGAGTCTGGGCTACACCGCAGCGGGTAAGCGACGGCGCCGCAAGGTGTACGGCAAGACCAAGGCCAAGGTAAGGGACAAGCTCAAGGAGCTGCATACCGAGATCGAGACTGGAATCATCAGCTCGGCGCGATATACGGTGGCCGAAATGGTGCGAAAGTGGCTTGACGTCGGCCTTAAAGACCGCGCCCCGAAAACGATTGAGAAGTGTCGGACGCTTATCGACAATCACCTCATTCCGCAGATTGGTGCGGCCAAGCTACGCGACCTGACCGCGGATGATCTCGACGAGTGGCTGGAGAGCCGGGCAGCTGAGCTGGCGACCCGTACCCTACGAGAACTGCTCTCAATCCTGCGTCGGTCAATCACGCTGGCCCAGCGGCGCGACCTGGTAGCGCGCAACGTCGCTGAACTGGTCACCATCCCGAAGGGCACCGAGGGTCGACCGTCCAAGGCGCTGAGCATGGAGCAGGCCGACGCGATACTCACCGCGGCGGCGCATTCCCGGCTGCATGCCTACATCGTGGTGTCGCTGCTAACCGGCATCCGCACCGAGGAAGCGCGGGCACTGACATGGGACCGGGTGCACCTCCGGTCGGTTGGTCAGATGCCACCACACATCGAGGTGTGGCGCAGCGTGCGAGCCGGCGGGGACACCAAGACCAAGAAGTCTCGGCGGACGCTCGCACTGCCTCCGCAAGCCGTCGACGTGCTCAAGACGCACAAGGCTGGCCAGGCCAGGGATCGTCTCGCCGTAGGCCAGCTGTGGCAGGAGACCGACCTGGTGTTCTGCACCACCGTTGGCACCGGACTGGACGCGGCGAACGTCCGGCGCGGGTTCCGAACGGTGGTGACGGCAGCCGGGATCGGCGGCAGCTGGACCCCGCGAGAGTTGCGGCACTCATTCGTCTCGCTGCTGTCGGCCAACGGCGTACCGGTCGAGTCGATAGCCCAGCTGGTCGGCCACGCCGGGACTGCCGTCACCGAAGCCGTCTACCGCAAGGAACTGCAGCCGGTACTCACCGACGGAGCGGAGGTGATCGGCAACATCTTCACGCGCACACAGTCCGCCGGCTAACTCGATAGGCTCCCCGAGATCAGAAAAGGAGCTTCCGGAAGGACCGGAAACCCCTTGTGAACTGCGTGGAGCTGAGGGGAATCGAACCCCTGACCTTCTCGATGCGAACGAGACGCGCTACCAACTGCGCTACAGCCCCTGATAATGTGCCAGGAGTCTAACAGCTCACCAGCCTACTCTCCGGCCGCTCGACGGTAAGGCGGCTGGAAGGTGGGATCCAGCTCGTCGAACATGGGGTCGTCGTCATCAAGATCTAGTGCAACCGCAGTTGGGTGGGCCGCAGGAGGACGCCACGGGGGACGCCGAACCGGCGACCCCACCACGTCCGTTGCCTCCTCATATTGTGACTCCTCGTATCGTGACTCCTCATATCGGAGCTCCCCGGCGTGCTCCGCATCCGGCTCTTCCTCAGGGGAAGGCGGCGCGGGGGGCGCCACCGAACCCCGAGAACCCGACATCCGCGCGGCGCGACGGTTGCGTAGCTCCTGCTCGATGCGGACCTGCCGACGTAGGTAGCCAAGGTAGCCGACCAGCGCAGCGTCCAGCGCAGCATGGATCCACCAGAACAGATTCGACACAGCGAACCCCAGCACCACCGTGGCGACCGCCCCTACCAGCAGGCCCAGCACCACCTGTTGCCGGAAGGCGTACCTCTCCCGGGCCGCCAGTTCAGCTGCTTCCGGATCGTAGCCACCACGTCCCGGACGATACCGACGCTCGTCGGGAGTGGACTCCCATTCCGCTTCGCCCATCTGGGGTACCTCCTGGTCGTGCCGGAACGCTGGCCGGTAGGTGGCCTGCCGGTTCAGCACCCGGGAAGCGAGCGCGGATTCGGTAATGCGCACCACTTCCTGCCGTCGTTTCGCTACCATCGGGACGAGGACGACGAGCCAGGCCGCCGCCAGCGCCGCGAAGATCAGCGAACTGGGCACGCCTTGCCCTCCCGGTCCGTTATCGCGAGCTATCACAACTGGCCGCGCCACGTTAGCCACAACAGTCACAGGCGTCCCGGAGGCGCGCCGAGGGTGATCGCCTCCACACGGTGTGACGCTCGGTACATGGATGTGAACACGGAGTACCTGAGAAGCGGACCTGCGGCGCTAGCGGCGCAGACGACCTTCGCGGATCAAACGTGTCACCAGCCCGGCTCCGACCTCTTCCCGGGTCACCGCGAGCAAGCAGTGGTCCCGCCAGGCACCGTCGACCTCGAGATAGCGCACCAACAGCCCTTCGTCCCGAAACCCGAGCTTGGTGAGAACCCGGAGACTGGCCTTGTTCTCTGGGCGCACGGTGGCCTCGACCCGGTGCAGCCCGACCCGGTTGAACACGTGATCC
>JBOHHE010000425.1:0-24675 GCA_050700355.1 Pseudonocardiaceae bacterium | reverse complement strand
TCGCCACCCTGCGCGGCGAGGCTGACCGCGAGCCGGTAGGCCATCAGGACTCCGGCGCCGGCTCGGGTGCCGGCTCCAGGGGTGGTACCGGCTGCTCCGGGTCGGAGCCCAGCACCGCGAGCCGGTCGGCTTCCCCGGTCAGCCGCGCCACGATCGGGGCGAGGCGGTCAGCGGTGGCTTGGTCGCGCTCGGCGACGTCCTCGCGTAGCTCAGCGAGTTCGGCGGCGACCTGATTCACATTGTCCCCGATGCGGGTGGTTTCCGTGTCGAGCGCGGTAACGGTTTCTTCCAGGGTGGCCATTCTGTTCTCCAATCGTGTGATCCGGTGATTCGGCGCCATGCGGTTCAGAAGGTGCCGAAGCTGAGTCCAGGTATGCATGTAAATGCTCCTTCTGGATGGAAATGGTGGTTCAGGGGCCCGTTGTGGTGGGTGGGGCCGGGCAACTCGAGGCGGGTGCGTTGGGTTCGCTCGCCGACGCGCCGGGCGGGCCCTCGGGGCCGGCCGGTCCTTCTGGTCCCTGCGGGCCCGGGGGTCCGGGGGCGGCCGGGTTGGCGGCGAGGTAGTCGGCCACCGCGGCGGCGACCTGTTCGGCGGTGATCTCCGGTGCCGGCGTGCCGGGCGCTCCGGGGGGACCGGTCACCGGTGCCGGCAGTGAGGCCAGCACCCGGGCTGTGGTCGCGGCGACCAGCACCTCGACGTCGGCCTGTTCGCCGCGTCCTGGCGGGGGGACGGGCACCGGGATCTGGCCACGTCGGGCGAGCTCGGTGTTGGCGGCCTCGGCGAGCTCGGCGGCGTGGCGGGCCTGCTCGGCGAGCTCTTCCCGGTCACGGGTGTCGGCGGCTCGCTGGGCCACGATGGCGACCTGACCCTCAGTCAGCGCGGCTACCCGGGTCCAGAGCAGGACCACGGCCGCGGAGACGGCCAGCGCGACGACCAGGGCGACGATGGTGGTCACCGTCAGCAGCGGGCGCAGCCAGGACCGCACCTGCTGGTCGGCCTCGTAGCGCGCCGCGGCGGCGGCCACCTCGGTCTGCTCGGCCAGGCTCGCGCCCAGCTCAGCCAAAGCGACGTCGACGTCGACGTCGGCACTCATCGATGACCCCGCAGCACGATGGTCTCCAGGGCGCCGATACGCCGCTCATGATCGTCTGCGGCGTCTAGCCGGTGCCGTAGATCGGTGAGGGCGTCTTTAAGCAAGTCCAGTGCGGTCGTGGCGCGTTCGGGCGCCGGCGGGGGTTCGGCCTGCGGGTGGGAGCGGGCCTGGATCCGGGCCACCGCCGCCGGCCCGATCCAGGTGGCCAGGCCCGCCGTGACGACACCGGCCAGGATCGTCGTGATCTCCAGCCAGGGCACAACTCACCTCACCTGGTCCATTCACGCCGCTCGGGCGAGGCTCATCGAGGACCCGAGCCGCAAGGTGGTCACGCTGGCATTCGCTGTGTTCTGCGCGAATCCGACCGTGACGTTGCCCGCGGTCCCTCCGACAATGATGAGTCCCGATGGCTTGGCGCTCACCATGGTCCCGACACCGAGGCCGCCGTAAGTGAATTCGACGACATCGGCGACGTCGTCGCTGACCGACACATTAATGGAGCCCGACACCCCGGTCGCGCCCACGTCCTGGCCCCATTTAGCGAGCCGCGCGGAACCACCGGCGGGCAAACTGAACCGTATTTTGATGTCTGCGGCCGTCGCGCTGTCATAAACGATCAGCGAGTTGAGCACATAGGTTGCGTTCGCCTCGACGGGGAGGACCAGACTGGTTGAATCGAGGTAGCTGGTCTGGTTATTCCGTATGGGTTCCGTTGTCTGGTGGACCGTTCGCCCCACGTCGTCGAGCGCGTTGTTGATCCGGCTTGCCAGGGCTTCTTCGCCCGCGAGGATGGGAGAGCGTGGCATGGGCGCGCCTTCAGTTTTAGTAGGTGAAGAATGTGCGGTGGGTCAGGTGTACCGGTGTGCCCGTGGGGTGGGATTTCACCACGCCGTTCACGGATCGAGTGACCTGAGAGAACGTCTGCGGTGAGCTGCTACCGGAGATCGCGCCGACAGAGATATTTTCGCCGCCGAGGTCAAGCAAAATCGGCATCTGGGCGGGATCGGTGGTCCACAGGGTGCCCGTGGTGGCAACAGCGAACGAGATATCGTTATCGTCGATTCCGCCGCTAAGCGTGGAGCCGGAGGTGCCCCATTTGTGTCCGGCGTCGAATGTCAGGACATGCCAGGGTGACTCGGGTGAGCAATGGTAGGTCAGCTCGTGCTGGAGGGGCCGGATCACTTCGGTGTAGCCTTGTGCCAGTTGGTTTATATCTCCGGATGCCTGATCAACCGGTGCATCGGAGATAATGAGCCGGTCATCCACATCGACGGCGAGGGCCTGGGCCTCCAGGTGCGCCGCCGTGGCGAGCTCGATACTGACCTGGGAATAACGCGGCTCGTCCACGGTACCCAAATGCAGCACCCACCCGGCCATGTCCCGTAGCTGGCTGTCGGCTTGCACGTTGACGGTGAGCTTGTCGGGGTAGCGTCCTACGCCTCCCTGATCCGGTGGCAGGACCGACATGCGGCCGGTTTCCAGCACAACCCGAGCCGCGCTGCCGCCAGTGCGTTGGACGGTGATGTCGTTGCGGGTGAGCCGGTCGTCTTCGTCGTCGGCGAGCCGGCACTCGAGGTACTCCATGCTCAGGGCTGCGGGCTGATTAATGAGGCTGGTCCGGGTGCGATAGGTCAGTCCAGGGTGGCCGCGGGGTTCGTACAGCACACCGAGGTCGGCCTCGGCGGCTTCTTCCAGCAGCGCGAGTAGGGCGCGCGGGCGTTGGGGACCCATAGACGCTGTCGTCGCCAGTGACCCGATATGGCTAAAGGGGATTCCTTCCTCAGCGCAGAGCCGGCTGAGCCGGTTACCGGCTGTCTCTCCGGTCCAGGCGTTGAGCTGCTGCCCGAGCGCGAACAGGCTCGACCAGACATTATGGATGGAGATATGACCCATGGCCACGTCATCGAGAACGTTGTCCGGGTTTATCTTGATGACGGACACAATACTGATCGTGTGGCTATTGATGGTCGCCGGATTCTGATCACCCGAGGTCGCGCCGGGTTCCACGGTCACCAGATTCACCTCGACGTTGGCGCCCACCTGTTCGAACTCCACACTCATCCAGCACGGCGCGCCATTGACCGCGTAGGCGATGAATCCGGAGTTGTAGACGCTGTTCCCGACCGCGTCATATGCCGCGAGAGCGAGGCTGCCCGCGGCGTTGACCGTCACCGTCAGCGTCCGAATGGTCCCGAATGTGACGATGGTGCACAGCACGCTGTCCACGCTGACTCCACCGGCGGGCACGCTGACCAGCATCCGCACCTGACAGCGCCCGGCGAGGGTGTAGGGCGGTACGGCGGACTCCCAGGAGCTGCCGCGCAGCACGGGCAGCGCCGCGCTGGCGGCGAAATCGGCGTTCGCCGCGAAGTCGGGGCGGGTGGTGGCGAATCGCAGGGGAAAGCCGTTGCTGAGCGCGGAGGCGATATAGTCCGAATCCTCCTCGTCTTCGCATGGCCAGTACGCCACCGGTGGGGCTATCGCGTCGCTGAGCAGCCCACGGCGCAAAGTAGACCAGACCAGGTCCGTGTCGGCCTGTTCCAGCCGGTGCATGATTCCGGCCGCCTCCAGGGGGCACCATTGAAAGGTGTTGGTGTTGGTGCGGCGTTGCGGCCAGGCCGGGATTTCCCCCGCGAAACGGCGCAGCGTCACCTCCAGGTCGTCGTAGGCGATCACGACAGGCATCGTGTTGGTGTTTCCACTGGCGATGCCGGAGCGGATCCCGATCCAGCCCGGGGCGCTGATGCGCTCGTCGTGGGCGGAGACGTGCCAGTCGTAGGGTTCGGCCCCGGCGGCGGCCCAGACCTTGGCGCGCAGCGTCTGCCCCTCGATCGAGGCCCGGACCCGCAGTACCTGAGTCGAGGAATGGGTGAGTCCGGGGACGGTGACCGGCGCGGCCAGCGTGGTGAGCGTGCTGTCTTCCGCCCGGTGCAAAAGCGAGATCGTGATCGCTTCCGCTGGGGTGATCGCGACCCGGGCGAGGTAGTAGGTATTGACCGACTGCCCGCGCAGCAGAATGGTCGCCGGGTGCACCTCGGCGCCGGTCACGTCGGTCAGGGGCAGGGTGGCTGAGACGACGACGTCGATGTCCTCATACGCCAGGGTGGCGAGGTAGGTGAAGCGGTAGGCGCCCGCGGCGGGCACCGAGTGCCGCCCTGCGCCATCGGTGACGCTGAAGTCACTGGGGAGCAGGGTCCCGCCCGCCCCGGTCTGGGACCACGCCTGGCCGGTGGGGGCTGACCCCCAGCTGGTGCTCAGGGTGCGCTCGAAGGCGTCGACGGCCGTTCGCACGCCTAGCCGCAGCGGAGTATTAGGCCCGATGCGCCCGAAATGGGCGCCCAGGGTATTGCGCGGGGAATAGTTCCGGCTGCCGTTTTTTAACGACAGTCGGCAGCGACCGCGCGGCCTGCTAGCCCCGTCCTGGCGGCCGCGGGTGATGGTGATGGGGTCGGACAGCCACAGGTCCGACACCACGTCGATCCAGTCGCCCAGGTAGAGCTCGGCCACCACATCACGAGGAATCACCGTCAGCCTCCGAGTACGCGTTGCACATTGCCGCCGCCCTGGGTCTGGATCGCGTGCCGCAAGATCTCGACGAGCAGATCCGCGAGCCGGCCGTCCGAGCTGATCCGGATTACCGGCGGCGCGCCCGCTGTGGTCCCTGCTGGGCTTGCCGGAGGGGCGGGCACGCCGATCGTGGCGAACCGGCCTTGCGCGGTCGGCATGCCAGCCTTGATGTAGTCGGCGAGGAATGCCTTGGGATCACCGGAGCCCGACCGGTAATACGCGGCAGCGATCGCGTCATTATGGTCGGCGACCAGCCCGCTCTGGCCACGGTAGCTGAAATCTTCGCCGAGAGTCCCGCCCCGGTTGAGGTGAGTCAGCATTTCCTGAGCCGCTTTACCCGAGTCGGACAGTGACCCGGATAGCGACTGTGCCAGCGAGCCCGACAACGCCTCACCTATCTGGCTCGCCAGTCCGCGCAGAGTCGGCATATTAATTGCCGCCATCCGGGATTGGACGGCATCCATGACAGCCGATGCCGACGCCAGCACAGTCGGCAGACCAGCAAGGATCGACCGCGCGAAGTCGCGTGTGAGGGCCTTACCGGAGTGAGTGACGTAACCCTGCCCACTAAAGGGGCCTTCTTTCGCGGGGCTGAACGGCCACAGCGCCCGCAAATTGGCCAATCCCCGGCGGACCCAGTCCAGCATCGCGTTCCAACGCGACACGATGCCGTCCCAGAAGCCGCTCACCAGCTTGACGCCGGAATTCCACAGCAGACTACCGAGATTGCCGAGTGCGCTGAGTATCCGGCCCGGCAGACCAGAGATCCACCCGACCAGATCGTCAAATCGCCTGGTGATCGCGTCCCAGGCCGCTTGCCCGATCTTGCCGAAGAAGCCACCGACGAATCCGATGGCGGACCCGAGGATTTTCGCTATCCGGCCGAAAATAAAAAGGTTGAGTAGGCCAAGAATGACTTCAACCGCGCCGGACAGTATTTGCTTGACACCCTCCCACGCCAGACTCCAGTCACCGGTCAAGATGCCAGTAAAGACTTTGATGATACCGGTGATAATGTCGATCGCGCCCCGGATAATGGATACGATCGACCCGAGGATATCGGCGACGACCGGACCGAGTATGTCAATCAAGAACGCGACGATCGGGGAGATCGCCGCGAGGAACGCCCCGAGTGTCGGAATGACATCATTCTGTACTTTCGCCCATATGTCCTGGAGCACGGGCAGCACAGCGGCTTTGATCGCCTCAAAAGCCCGCATAATCGGCGGCACGATGGTTTCCGCCGCCGTGCGCAGGCTCGTCATAAAGCTCGTGCCGGCATCGGTCGTCGTGAAGAACTCAACGACGCCCTGCCAGGCGGCTGTGAGCTGGTCCCAGTGCCGGATGATCAGACTGACGGCCGCGATCACCGCGACGGCGGGCCCGCCGAACGCGATCGCCAATATGGCTAGAGCATCCTGGAGCAAACCGATTTCAACCCGATACTCTCGGTAGAAGGCTATTGCCCGCTGGGTGATGTCCACGACCGCCCGGACAGCGTCTCGTACGGTGATATACGTGTCCTTGAGCGTGGACAGACCGTTTTGGACGCTGGCTTCATTGACCCGGTCCATCTTTTCGCTGAGCTTATCCAGCACTCCAGCGAGACCATTGCTTCCAGCGGCGAGCGAGACCCCGGAAATCCGGCCGATCATGCTGACCAGTGAAATTCCGAACCGCTCGATGTTCGGCGCGACTCTCTCGACCGCTGACGCTGTGGAATCCACGATGGAGCGGATCGCGCTGACCCCGGGCGCCGAATTCGCCCAATTCAAAAAACCACGGACCACACCGTTCGTGGATAGCGCTATCCGATCCATGCCCCCCGATATTGTGGGCATATTGAGCCGGGCGAACTCGTCCGCGAGTGGCCGGATTCCCTGCTGGGCGAGGTTGCCCGCCTTGACCCCGGCGTTGTCGAACGAATCACCGATGGGCGAGAGCGATTCCGCGATGGACGGACCGATCTGACCAAATGTCGCCTTGACGAACAGCCCAGCGGCAGCGAAGGCCAGCAGCGCCGGTGATGCCGCGCCGGCAGCGGACAGGACAGTGCCGACCGCCTGGGCGGCAGTAGCGACGGCCGGGGCCGCGGTCAGCGCGGCACTGCCGATCGTCGCAACGGACATGCCCAACGAGACGACCGGTTTGAGCGCTCCAATAGCGGCGCCGCCGAGTTTCGCGCCGAAGGCCACTGCCTTGCTTCCGGCAGTGACCAAATCTGAGCCGAAGTCTTTGACGTCGGACTTCGCTCGCCGTAACACCTTGCTGAAGTTGGTGTCATCCAATTTCAGATAGCCAACGAGTTTGCCTACATTCACCCGATTCACCCCCTCGGGGTCATGCGCGGGCGATTAGTGCTGCCGCTTCTGCCGGTGACAAATCACGGGGAAGTTCTTCCAAAGCGTGCCAGAAACGGGCTTGCCCAGAGAGACCGTTGAGATACCAACGGAATTTGAGGACGCTCAGTGCCCCGATATCCTCCGGCTCGATCTGGTACTCCCGCTTGAAGTCCGCGATGATGAGTCCCCAGAGTTTTCGGATCGGGTCCGGGCTCGGCGATTCGCCCGGTTTCCCGCTTTTCCCGCTTTTCCCTCGTCGATGTTGCCCTTGGCTTTGGCGCTGGTGATCTCCTGTTGGCGCCGCTCGGCCTGATCCAGAGTGATTTCTGCCCCTTGGGACCGTGCCACAGACCACGCCAAAAGCACTGCCAGTTCTTGAGTGCCGATTTTCTGCTCTATCCATTTTTCGAGCGTGTTCGGCCCGTAGAGCTCCTCGGTGAGCTCCCAAATGGTCTCGTTGTCGCTGTCATCGGCGTCCTCGATTCGCTGCGCCAGATCAACAGAGATGTCGAGCGGGATATCGACAATTTCGCCATAGATGCGGATCTTCGGGCGTGTCTTCGCCGCCCGGGTCGCGCGCCAGGCGTCGAAATCCTCAACGAGCAGCGATTCGCGGGATGCCATCAGACGGCCATCGTGGACGAGGCGCCGGATCGGGTGAAGGTCGCCGACCAGGAACCTTTAGCGTTGTGGTTACCGCCCTGCTCACCGAGACTGACAAACGCCGTCCATACCTTCCACGTGGCCATGAGAACGTGCCGGAACCGGATCTGGCGCAGACTGCCCGTTCCTACCAATGTCCCCACTGTCTCCACCATTCCCTGCCCCGGGTCAGGGGCCGCGGTCACGTCGTCCAACAGCTGGAATCCTATGATCTCCAACTTCCCGCCGCGCTGCATCACCTGACCCTCGTAGTTTCCTTGTGATGCGTAATCGGTCGTGTCGGCGGTCTCTTCATTTTCGCTGAGCGACAATTTGTGCTCGTTGATCCCGCCGATCTGAACCCAGGTCGGCGTGGCCAGGCCATCGCTGATCACGAATACCCAGTCCCGGGAGTTGATCTTACCGACTGCCATTATGCGCTCCTCCCCCTACGGTTTGGGTTGAGTATTTCTAATTCAAAGTTGACGGTGTGTTCGTTCCGGTCATTTTTATCGGCGCCGAGATAGGTGGGTGTTCCCAGCGCGAGCGCGAGCTGGACTCGCGCGCCACCGGGCAACGTGATCGGCCCGAGACCGTGTAGCTCGTCATAGAGCGCCTGCGCCCTGTCGCGGGATACGGTCGGGGACTCGTCCCGCGCGGTGCGAGTGCGCGCCTGCACGCGCACCGGGTCATAGGGCAGCAGGCTGTCGGCCTGCCCCGCCGCGTACGCGGTCAGCGTGATGACCCGGTCCGGGCTCGCCGGGACGTGCTCCAGATAGATAGGCCACGGATCGGCGTCGGCGTAGGCGCCGCTTGCTCGCCAGCTCGCCAGTCCGGCCACGGCCAGGCGCTCGGCGAGACCTTGCAGAAGGCTCACCGCAGCGCGTCCCGGATCGACTTGCCGATGATCTCCAGGAGGACGTCGGCCTCCTCGAAGAGCGGACCCTCGAGGTATTTAGCGGTTCGCCCGGTGTCGTGCTGCCATTCCATCTCTTCGTGTTGCCGGCGGGCGTACACCGTGTCGTAGCTCACGGCGCCGGTCAGCTCGGTCTCGTCGACCTCGGCCCGGCCGCTGCGCTCGAGGGCGCCCTCCTCCAGGGGGACGCGCTGCCGGGAGACCCCGAGCAGGTGCTCCGTCGCGGTGTGCAGGCCCTTGACGGCTCCGGCGCGCTCGCGGACACCGACCTGATCACCACGCCAGTCCAGGTCAAAGCGCAGCGTCACTCGATGATCACCTCCAGATGGTCGGGAGTGGACAGGCCCCCACCGTCGTGGGGCAGCACCACCAGCGCGGTGGAGACCTGTCCGTTGTGAATGATCCGCGACCCCACCGGGATGTCCTCAGTGAGTTGGCAGTAGGCGGTGCCGGACACGGTGACCTGCTTGCCCTGCGCAGTGCGCACCAGCCGCCTGCCGGTCTGGTAGTTGCAGCGCACCAGGGTGGCCGGGCCGTAGACCGTGCCGTGGGCGCCGGTCCCCAGGAGTGGCTCCACCATGATCGTGTGGCGCAGCAGCCGGTCCGGGAGTCTCACCGGCCCCACCACCCGGTGGGTGTCTGCGGGGTGATCGGCAACAGCCCGGCCAACCGGAGTGCGGTCTGCGCCGCGGGTGCGAGCTCCTCAGCAGCACCGCCGTGTCTACTCCGGCGGCCGGACAGCTTGACGTTGCCGATGCCCACGGCGTCCCACCGGGCGGCCGCTCCGGAGCCGGTGTCATCGCCGGTCTCGGCCCACCACTGGACCTGCGCGCAGACCGCGTCGCGCAGCGCGGCCACCACCGCAGCATCGGTCGGCAGCAGCGTCGTCGGGTTGGTCTCATAGATCGCGCCGATCAGGGCACTGTCGACCAGCGCCGAGGCCCTGATCAGTCGCCGGGCGTCCCCGTTGGTCGGCTCCTCCCCGGTCGCCGAGGCGAGATCGCCGAGGGTGGCGTACACCCGGCCCGGGGGCAGCTCGATCGCGTACACGGCGTCGTGCTCGACGCCGGCGCCGACCCCGGTGACGGTCCAGGTGACCCGCCAGCGGCCGGCGGCGGTCAGGGTGAGCGGCGCCGTCCACGTCGCCCGGTCCGCCGACGGTGTGGGGCCCGGGTTGGTGATCGCCCCCGAGGGAGAGGTGATCTGCACCGTCGCCGTGGTCGTCCCGTCCGCTGGATCCACGGTCAGGGTCAACAGGACGCTGTCACCTACATCAGCCATGGGTATGACTCACTCCCAACACAGCAGTAGGTAGGTGGGTGGCGGTTAGCCGGCCGGGCATGACCGCCGCAGCCGGCGGGGTGATCGGCAGGGCCTGGTCGAGCTCGACCGCAGTGCCGAGCAGGCGGACCTTGGACCGGCCCAGCGGGGGAGCGCTGCACAACTCCACCGCGGTGCCGAGCACTTGGGCGCGGGCTGCGCTCAGGGCCTGCGCGGTCGATGTCTCGCCGGCCGTGCCCAGCGAGCGGGCCTTGGATCGGGTGATCGGCGGGGCAATCGAGACCTCGACGGCGGTGCCCAGTACTTTGATCTTGACCCGGCCCAGCGGCTGGGCTTCCTCGGTACCGGCGCCCGGGCCCAGCGCGCGAGCCTTGGAACGGCCCAGAGGGTGGGCGGTGTCGGTCTGGACGGCGGTGCCCAGCGCGCCGATCATCGGTCCGCCGAGGTCGCCGAACTCGAAATTGTCGATCGTTATGGTGCCGCCATCGGGGCGGAATCCGAAGATCCCACCGCGGCCGGTGGCGATCGAGGTGTCGGTGACGGTGAGATGCGTGCTGCCCGCCAGTAAGCCACGGATCGTGGAGCCCTCCGCCTCGACTCGCACGAGCTCAGGCAGATCCAGCGCGATCGTGACGGCGGAGGTTAAATTGGTGCGCGTCCCAGCTGTCGTCTTACGGAGCCGGAAATCCGTGCTGGTGTCCTGCCCCCGGCACGCGAAATAGTTGGTATTGGCCGTGGGGTCAAACCGTACACACGGCCCGAATTGCGCAGGATCTCCACTGTCCACTTTCGTGGTGAGCATGGCCTCGGTGTAGGTATCGGCACCGTCGGAGTTATGCTCGGCGCGCGCGTAGGCCGTCCCGGTACTCTCAGCCAACAGGCTCGCCGTATTACCGGAAACGGACCAGCCGGTATCGACCACAGCCCACGTCAAATCAATATCTGCGGCGGCGATCGAGAGGTTATCGCCGCCGGTGAAGGTCTCGAAATGAACAGAACCGCCGGCGATCCGGGGTAATGCCCACCACGGCCCCCCGAGATGGATCTCCCACGCGTGACTACGCAGCCGCGTCAGCGGCCTCAGCGGCCTCCATCGAGTACCGTCCTCTCGACTGTGGTCGATCAGCAATTCGACTACGACCCGGCGTAGATCCGTCTTCGTCAGGGACAGCCCGAGGTCATTCGCCACCCTCGTGCGCACTAAAGCCGGGAGATCGGCAGCGGGGTCGTCACCGAGGTAGCGTCCCCCCGACTCGTCCGCTGCGCGGACGGAACAGGCGACCAGGGCACGGCCCGCTGCAAGAGCGGGATCCGGGCGCAAGTCAATGACCGACCAAGCACCTCCGTCCAGTTCGGCAGCCGCCCCGATCGCGGGTTGGTACGGGAAGCGCTGTCCGTCCCCCTCCCATCGGGACAGGTAGTAATGCACCGTCCCCCCTCTCAGCTCGCCCGGGCGAAGGTGTTCACAGTCGCCTGCAGGGTGGATCCGTCCGGGGTCATCACATAATCGTGAGCGCTGATCGGTATGAGGTTGGCGTCGGTTCCGGCCGTGGTATCCGGATCGTACGCAATGATGATCTTTGCCCAGCTGTCACCGGTCGCGATATCCGGCCAGCTCAAGTCACCGAAATCCAGGTCTACTCGGTTGTTGGTGTCGTCCACGGTGATCTGGACACCCGAGGTGATGACTTTCCGCGTGTAGTTGGTATTAGTCACCTCGTTGGTCGTGCCGGCGACCACATCGGCGATGGTGTCCTTGTCCATCAGTACCGCATCCGATTCCAGTCCTGATGTGGCGAGCGCCAGGGCGATCAACGCGGCGTTGCCGACACCGGCCTGTGCAGCGTAATGGCGCAGGATTCCTTTCGAGACGTTGAATATAAAGTCGCCCATGTCCGGTTACTCCTCGGTGGGTTCCGGCCCGGGGTCGGGCGCAGGCTCGGCAGTCTGTTGGTCCAGCGGCATCCAGTCCGGGGACTCAATCAGCCGGGCTTCTTCGGCTTCGCCCGGGACGGGTTGCATACGCTCCCCGCTCACTTGGTGTACGTAGATCATGTCGGGACCTCGATGACGGCGATGGAGACTCCGGTGGTGGCGGAGTAGTCGAGCCAGACCCGGCCATCTGCCTGGGTGTAGGTCGCGGGCCAGAAGGGGGTGATCACGTCACCGGTCGTGGCCGGGACGACGATTTGCTTGCCGGGGACGGTCTGACCATCCACCAGAGTCGGAATCAGCACGGTCACCGTTTTGCTTGTCGCATCGGTATTCTTGATCTGCAACTGGCGCCGACCGTTATTCACAAACATGTGACCGTCTGCTATCGCATTCGTGAAACTGCGTGACAATCCGGCTCGGGTCGCGATCTGGGCGTCAACATTGGTGCGCGCCATAAAGACACCTCTGTGTGAGAGGGGACGGGGGAGGGGCGGCAGACTGCGCGCCCGGTCTGCCAGCGGGCCCCGGGCGCGACTCCGGGTACGGCGCACCGGTAGCTTAGGTAACGCTTAGCTCAGGTAGCAATGATCAACGGCACCATGCGCTTGAATGCCGGAGTCGCGATCGTGGCCGGTGCCGTCGTCGTCAGACCCGAACCGGAGCTGACGGCGAGGTTAGGCTCACCGGGCAGTACCGGCTTGGCCCCCAAGGCGCCGATCAAGGTCGGCACGGCGGTGGCCTTGACGTGGATCCCGGCCCAGTAGAGACCGCTGACCGGCACCCGGTACGGCGCGGCCAGTGCCAATGTCTTGACGGTGTCCGCGGCCCACGCCGTCGTGGTCTGATCCGCGGTCTGGGCCAGCAACCCCGGCGTGGCCGCGCTCGAGTAGAGCGCGTACCACCAGTTGGTGGGTGTATCGGCCGCGGTCCCGCCTGAGATCGTCGTGAGGTTGGTGATCAGATCACCCTCCTCCAACCAGAGCGGTACGGAGGTCATGACCTGCGTGGTCAGCGCGGCCAGGTCGGCCAGACCGATCCTGGGCAGGTTCGCCCGGTAAAAGACGTTCGGTCGGCCCGCACTGTTGAGCCAGCCGAGGTCATCCCGCAGGATTCCCCGGTACGCGCCGTGCACGGTCATGAGGACTGCCCGCCTTCCGCTTCCCGCTTATCAAACAGCTCGATCAGCTTTTCTTTTGTGGTTTTGCTGTCCACCTCTTCGGGTTTGATCAGTCCCGCGTTGACTGCGGCCCTGATCCATTCGGCGCGGGATGCACTCACCGGGGGCCGAGCGGGCGGATTGTCCTGGTCCCCGGTCTCCGGACTCTTCGATGTGGGCTCGGGTTCGGGCGGCTCGATCTCTTCCACCGTGTAGCCAGCTCCGCGACAGTAGGCAATGACCTGCCGGACGGAGGGCACAGAGCCATCGACCTCGGCGACCCCGTTTGCGAAATTGACGCCGGAGATCGATCCGACGTAACTCGCGTTGGGCGCGGTGATTCTATATTTCACTGGACCTTCACCTTCCGCAACGCGCCGCACGATTTGGTGTTTTTCAGGACCATGGCCGTGGGACCCATTTCCACCTCGCCGGACTTGACAGCCCCAGAGGTGGTGAAATCGGGGAGCCAGGAATTCACGAGCTGCTTACCGGCGACTGATGCGCCGTGCAGTGCATCCATCCCGAAACAGACCGCGTAAATGTCGGTCAGGCCGGTGATCGTGGAGCCACCACCACCCTCGTCGGCGTCGGCTGAGTAGATCGGGATGATGGGGTTGGTGCCGAGTTGACCGTTGCCGATGTCGACGAGCGCCCAATCTCCGTAACGCTCGACGTTGCGACCGACACTGTCCTTGTCGACCGTGTATAGGCCCGCCCATCGTGCGATAGAGCGAATCCGGGTGACGCCCTTAGTATTGCTGAGCAGGGCTTTTTCACCCAGGGGGAGCGCACCGGGAGCACCGAGGTCACCACCGCCGGTCTTGCTGGGGATGATGCCGGCGAGGAAGTCATCCAAGGTGTCCAAGGCCGCCATAGCGAGCGCCTGAGTGATGATGGTGCCCTGTGTCCAGTTGAGGTAGCCCAGAGCCACACCGTTATCGAGCGGATCGTACTCGGTCGCGGTCCCGGTGAGCGCCTTATTGAGCCCATCAAAACCGTTCACGTTCACGGCGATATCGCCGCCGATTAACTCTTCCTGCCACTTTTGAGAGGTGGCGGTCAGCAACTGCTGCATCTGGAAACTGATCTCGTTCGTCGCGGCTTGCCCGAGATCGGCCAGGACACGGTCGACAGCGAAGGCACCACCGTGCGGGCGGAGAGCGACCGTGATCTGCTCACGTTCGGCCTGGCTAGGTGCGTATTCCGTGTTAAACGCGCGAAACGCGGCGGTCCGAGGGGTTTTGAGCCTGGTGTAGCCGTAAACCAGATTACTGCCGCCGGTCGGGTTGGTCGTGTCGTCGAACACGATCTGGTCCAGCAGCCACGAATAGCGCCGGAGATTGTCAATGACGGCGAAATTCAAATCCACTTGCGTGTTGAGCTGCGCCTGAGCGAGCGTCACAGGCATATGCACTCTTTTCTCTCGTTCTTACGTGCGGTACGCGCCCGCGATGGCCGCGCCTAGCGACGTCGGGCGCTGATGGCCCCCGCCGGGCCCTCCGCCGAAATCGCCACCGGAGCGAGTGGGGGCCTGCGTGGCGCGCAACTTCGGATTGGCCTCGACGGTGGCCTTGACCAGGTCGCCGAGCGTCGTGGCGAAGTCGGCCGCGCTGGGGTCGAGCGCGGCGAGCTGCCCGCCCGCGGTCAGCACGGCGCGGGTGAGCTCGGGATCGGCCTGATGATCGTCGAACGCCTTGGTCAGCGCGGCGTCCACCTTCAGCGACCGGTTCTCCGCGGCCAACGTCGCGTTCTGCGCGGTGGCCGCGTCCAGCTCGGCGGCTGTCTTATTCGCCCGGCCCTCCCAGGTCCGGGCGTGCTTGCGCCAGTCGGTGTCGTCGTCTTTGTCCTTGTCGGCCGGTGGGGTTGGTGCCGGCGGCGGTGTGGGAGCAACCGGCGGCGCTGGGGGCGTCGGCGCCGGTGCGGGGGGTGGGGGCGGCGTGGGTACGGGGGGCGGCGCCCCAGGGTCGCCGTCCGGCGCCGGGGTGGGGTTGGTCATGTGATCCCTTTCCGGGTTGTGCGGAGTGCCCTTTCCGGGCGCGCCCCGGTTGCCGTGCGGGGACGACACACACCGCCCGGCGGTGGCACGGGCGGTGAGGATCGAGAGCTGTGGGGGTGTGGCGGATTAGCCGCTCGTACCGCTCCCATGCCTCGGCCTGGGCGGCTTCCCTCCGGACCCGCCGGCGGGCGGCAGGTCTTGCTGGGTGGGCAGGTCCGTGCCCTCGGGCAGGCCAGTCGGCAGCTCGCCGGCGGGCTGGACCCGTCCACCTGGTGGTGGTGTCGAGCCGGCGCCGATCTGCTCCCGGTACCGCAGGCGCTTGAGGGTCGGGTGCTCGGCGAGGTGCTCGCGCAGGGCGGCCTGGGCGGCGCGCACCTTGCGTTCCTCTGTCTTGCGGGTCGCGTCGTCGAGCGCGGCGGCGGCGCGCATCTTGTGCTTGCGGATCGCGCGCTCGAGCGCGCGCTGGCGTTGCCGCGCCTTATCGCCCTCGGGGTCGGCGGTGGGGCCGGGAGGCAGGCGGGTGACCCCGGGCAGGTACGCCGAGGTGCTGTGCCGGCAGTTGGGATGCATCAGCCCGGCCGCCCGCGCCTCGATCAGGGTGGCGGCGACGTCGACTTCGAGTGGTTGGCCAGTCAGGGTGTGCGCCACGGTGATCGTCCCGGTCGGCCCGGGGCTGATGCGCAGGATCTGCGCTTCCCACGGTTGGCACAGGGCGCATTCCTGGACGGAGTCACTGACGTAGACCAGGTCGATCCCGCGGGCGCGCAGTTGATCGGCGTGCCCTTCAGTGGCCGCGCGCTGAGTGACGGTGCGCACGGCCATCTCCACATAGCTGGAGAGCTGCCACCGGCGGTTGGCGCGGTCGGTGAATCCCGTAATGCCCTGGTCAACGAGCCGCTGCCACGCGGCCGCACTCGCCTGCCGGCGGGTCTGCTGGCGGGCCAGAGTGCCGGATGCCACCGCGCTGGCGATCACCCGCCGGTACACGTCGTCGACGTCGCGCAGGATGTTGTTCGCGCGATCGCCGACGTCGCGGTGTACGGCGGCGGCTAGGGCCTCGATCGCATCCCAGCCGGGCAGGGTGCGTAGTGCCGCTCGGGCTGCCGCGTCGGCGGTGCTGGTGGCCAGCTCGGCGACCGCGCTGGTGGCGCCGGCGCGGAAGGCTTCGGCGGCCGCCTGCCGGAAGGCGTCCGCGCCGATGGCCTGCAACCGGGCCACCACCTCAGCGGCCGCGCGCCGCAGCTGACGGATCGCCGCGAGCCGCTCGGCCGCCCAGGTGGGCGCGTCCATGTCCTGGGCAAGGTAGGAGGCGATGAGCTGCACCAGGTCGTACTCGGCCCGGCGGTACAGGTCGGCCACGCTCGCGGCGATCGCGTCGAGATCCTCGGGGTGAACAGCCATGATCACCCCCGGTAGTGTTTGACACTACGTCTCTCGGTCGGGTAGTGTCATACACAACGCGCAGCCATTAAAGGAGGCAGGAATGACCACCACCCCGGCACCAACGGGCGCCCCCGACCGTCCCACCTTCGACCACGACTGCCCCACCTGCGAAATCGCCGGTGAGATCGTCGACGCCCTCGCCGACCAGTGGGACCCGCACGACAACTGGTCCGAGGTCCAAGCGATCGGCTGGCCAGTCGGCTGGACTATGCGGCAACAAGCCCTGGAGCTTGTCACCCGCACCCTGCACGCACGAGACGAATCCTGATGCCGCGCCCGGGTCCCCGGCGGCAGGCCATCGCCATCCGCCTGTCGGCCGAAGGGCTCGCGGTCGTCAAAGACCTGGCCGAGCGGGAGACCGGCGGCAACCTGTCCGAGATGTGCCGCAAGCTGCTCAGTGAGGCGGTTGCAGCCCGCCAAACCCAACCACCCAGTAGGAAGCGAGCCAACCAATGACTACCATGCCGACTCTGCCGCTCGACTGGGCCGTCGAGCTTGCCGCCGCACGCGGCCAGCTCATGCTCGAGTTCGATTCCCCCAGCGCTCGGGAGTGGCCGGCCGAGCTCGCCGGCTGCCTCTTCGCAGACCCGAATGCACTGTTCTGATGACAGACCTCGATGCGATACGAAGCCGACTCGACGCGGTCGGTGACATTGACTTGACCCGCGTCAGTCGCACTCGCGAATGCGAGCGCTACGGGGATTGGGTCGATATCGGCCCGGTCATGATGATGGATTCTGATCCGGAAGATGAACAACCGGCGGTCCGGGATCAGGCGCGCGCGCAGAGAAGCGCCAGCGAGAAGCTCTGATCGACTTCCTCACCCATGCCGTTAGCGACATGTCGGCGTTGCTCCACGAGCTAGGCAGGTGATCATTCGTCGTCCGTTCTGGCTGCGGCGCGCAGTCCGGCTACCGGGTCGACCACGGGGGGTGGAGCGGTCTCTTTCTCGATCAGCGCGACCTCGGCCTCGATGTCCTTGTCGTCCCAGTCCGGATGCAGCATCCGGACTTTGATCCGGGTGCTGATCGCGCGGGCGGCGTCGAGTAGTTGGAGGGTCCGGGCGAGTTGCTCGGGATCCGGGGTGACCCGATCCGGGAACTCCACCGTGGGCCGCTGCGGTGTGACGGTGGTGCCGAAGCGGGTACGGTCGATGTCGAGCAGGATTCTGGCCAGCTGCGCGAGGGCCGGTGTGGCATAGTCGATCTTTTTCTCGCGCGTGACATTGCTCTGGTCCTTGCGGGCGTCAACCTCGGTCGCGGTCGCGACGCCACCCTCTTCGTGCTCACCGAAGGTGCTAGGTGAATAGCCGGCCGATCGGCAGATCTGCTTGAAGAGCGCGGCGGTCGACCGTTCGTGCTCCTCAACCCGAATCGAGAATTGCACCTGTGTGATCATATCTCTGGTCGAGTCCGGGTGGTCAATCATATTCATGCCCCGGAAAATTTCCTGCTCCGGGTCGAATTGGGCACCCTTGCCTGGCCCGTTCGATTTGAGGTAGGAATCGGGGACAAGTAGCATTGATTTACCTGTCCGGATATCCCGCAACCATGACGACCACATCTCGTCGAGCGCGTCCATCATGCCTATCACGGCCGGTGTGTAATCGGACCGCCCCAGCGATGACCCGCGCAGGACTTTGTTGGGGTAGGCGTTGGGCAGGTACACCACGCCGAGGCCCTCGGTGCCCAGGCTGATCCCGCCAAGCTGATCGACCTGGTCGGCGAGGTAGGCGGTGTCGGGGCGCTCCGACAGCGGCATGGGGCGCCCGAGGCTGGTCTCGGTGCCCTGGTAGAGCCCGTGGTAGACCCGTCCGCCGGGTTCGTGGCGTTCCAGGTGCCGCCAGATCGCCGTGGTGCCCCAGCGCCCCGCCTCGACATCCAGGATCCGCCAGAACGTCACCGCGGCCAAGGTGCGCCCGGCCCACTCGGGCACCGCCGTATCCGCCGGCACCGCATCCACGATCGGGTGCTCGGCGCGTGCGATGTCGAGGCCGGCGCGGAGGTAGACCCCGCCCAGTGCGGCGGCGAGCTCGGCGCCTTCCCGCAGCGAGGCACGGACCCCGGCGCTGGTCATGATCTCATCCAGCCGGGCCTGGGTGGCCTTGTCCGACACGGTGAGCGTGACCGGCTCCCCGAACAGCAGATCAGCCGAGGCGGTGGCGATATCCCCGGCCACCGGGATGTGTAGCTTGCTCTGGCGCTGACCAGCTGTCGGGGGCAGACCCCAGAACAGCCGGGCGACCATCCCGCGCAGACCCCCGCTGTACTGCGACGGACGCACGGCCGGACCCTGGTAACCCGGGTATCCGGAGCCGCCCTGGTACAACGCGGCGAGCAGGTTGCTATCCCCGCTGTACCAGGCCCAGCACTCCCGGTAGATCTGCTGGGCACGCTCATGACCCGGGGGTGGCCATGGGCTGTTGGCCACGGGCAACGGCATCGATCTCCCCCTCCTGCGACCGCTCGATCTCCACCACGACCTCGCGACCGATGGTGAGCGTCACGGTCGCGGCAGCGGGGCTGCCTGCTTGTGCATGGACAGCGTCGGCGCGGACGTGGGGGTCACGCCGCCTCGTGGAGTGGTGACCGCAGCTGGTGCAGCCAATCGGATTGCGTGGTGTAAAGGCCGTACCTGGTGCCGTCGAGCCCGTGGTTGGCAACCTGGATCGGACTGTCCTCACCTTTCTGCGTTGCCTCGTCATCCCAGCTGTAACCGGGAAACTCCGCGATCAGGTGTTTGCACGATTCGTGCACGCGGAACAGGTCGGTGGCGAGCAGGGATGCTTGCAGCCGGATTCCGTCGAGCACGGAGTTAGCCGCCGGTGTCGGGGTGATCCCGTCGCGATGCAGCTGGACGATGAAACTGGCGGCCGAGGGGTCGACCACGACGCGGTTGGGGTGCAGGGGTGCGCCGTTGTCGAGGGTGCCCAGCCACCCGCGGAGCCGCTCGGAGTACTCCGCGTCGGTCAGGGATCGCCGCGCGGTGCGCGAACAGTACCGCCACTCCCGCGCCGCGTAGAGCCGGCCATCGACACCCAAGCCGATCAAAATCGCATGAAAGGGATTCGTGGTGCCGTAGTCGATCCCTACGACGATCCACTCCAAGATGGTCGGCAATTCCCGGACGACGTGTCGGTCTTCGTCCCACATGTCGTAGACCGCGCCCTCGGCGGCGACCCAGTGACCGAGGATGAATCTCCGGTGCCACAACCCCATGTATTCCGCTTTCAGGGAGCGGACGTAATCGGCGTCGAGGTGTGGATTGTCGTCGAGCGTGAAATGCCAACTACGCAGGTTGAGCTCACCGGCGCGCAGCAGGAAGTCGGTCCGGAGCCAGTGCGCGGGGCCGTCGGGGTTGGTGGTGCCGAACAACTGGGCGCCCGGGACGCTGAGCCGGGCCAGGACCTGCTTGAAGAAGTCCCGGTCGATCACGGTGAGCTCGTCACCATAGGCCCCCGCGCAGGTCATCCCCCGGACCTTGGGCTCTGCTTTCGCATCATTCGCACCCATGACGTGCACGGTGCGATCCAGGATGCGGGCGGTGGGCGCGCCCGGAGTGTAGTCGACCTGCGAGGCCAGCTTGCCGAACAGGTCGGGATTCTGCAGGGGCCCGAAGACGTTACGGGCGACCGAGTCGCGGGTTTTCCCGAACATGATGAGCTCGCCACCACGCGGGGCTTTCGCCACATATATGAGCCATTTCAGCAGCGACCCGATCGTTTTCCCGGACCGAACCGACCCTTCCCAAATGTTGATACGTGCTTCGGCCTCGACCACCGACACTATTTGCTTCGGTGACAATGCTTTCGTAGCGGCGGTGAGGTCGACCTCAACCGTCATCGGCGGTCTCGGCCGCCTTGATCTGGTGGTAGGCCACCCCCAGGCCCTCGGCCAGCGCGCCGAGCATGCTCTTGGCTTCCTCGACGCCCGCGCCGGAATCGTGCCGATCCAAGCGCATCGAGGCATCGGCCGCGGTCACGGTGGCCTGCACGATCTTGAGCTGGTCAGCGAACGGTGGCTGCTCAACTTCGAGGACGGCCCAGGTGTTGTCCTTGCCCCCGGCGTTGCGCAGCGTGCACGGCGCGAACAGCTGCTCGCGCAGCCGGCCGGCGTCGTCGAGCAGAGCATGCATCAAAGCGGCCCGGCGAGCCCGGGCATCGGCGACGGCGGCGGCGGTGGCCGCCACGGTCGCGGCCCGATCAAACACCAGCCCTTGCTCGCGGGCGAGCTTGGTCACCGACCCCACCGACCGCCCGATCTCCCGGGCTATCGCGTTACGGGACAACCCCCGCGCGTGCAGGGCACGGACCTGATCCCGGTCCTCTGACGTGAGCGGACGTGACACGGCGGGCCACCTCCCGCCCACGCGCGCGGTAAGGACCGTGACCGGTCACGAGGCGACATCCTTGGGATGCCCCCGGCGACGGCGAACACGACGCTCGCGCGCAGCTCACCCACCCTGACAGAGAGTATGTTTCACGAGGTCGCAGGCGCAACTACTTTGGTCGCCTCCGTCGGTCGGTGAAGGCGATCGTAGGTTGCCCGGGCGTCGGAGAGCTTGTACAGCGCGCGACCACGGCGGTTGCCCTGCGTGCTCAGGCCGGGGGCGTCATCCTGGCGTGGCCACCGGTATCGGTGCGCCCACACCCGGGCTGTGGTCTCAGGGATGCCCAAGTGCCCGGCGATACCCGGGATGTCGGCCGTGGCGTCGCCCAGCTGCTCGGCCAGCGCTGTCCACTCCGCTTCGGTACTCCACCGGGTGCCACACCCCGAGCACCGAGCCGGTGTGCGCCACGACCGTGCCCGGATGATGCCCCCACACAGCGCAGAGACACCCTCCGTCGCCTCCGTGCCCTCGGTGATCGAGAGGGGGCAGGCGCCGATGGGTATCGGCCGGTCATCTTCCTCGTGCAAGATCCGGCGCATGACTGCACGGATGCCGCGCAGCTCCTCGGCCATGTCGGCCACCCACGGCGCGACCAGCACCTTGCCCCATTCCTTCGGGTGCAGCAGCTCGGCGGCGGTCGCGGTGACCGTGGGACGGGAGGGCAAGCCCGCCAGCCCGGCCCAGCCACCGAGGACGTTGAGCACCGCGGCGGGGTGACCACCGGCCGGATCAGCCAGCGAGCGCCGATCCCGCAGTACGATCACCTCGTCCACCGCCGGCGACGTCGACTCATAACCCGGGGCACCTCGCCCCCCGCCGCGTCGACCCGGCATCGGATCCAGCCGCTGGTACAGCCGTTCCACCTCCAGCACCAGCTCAGCCAGATTCTCCGCGCAGAGCCAACAGCACCGACCGATATCGGCCTCACGACACCGACACAACAAACACAGCACCATCACGGCCACCCTTCTCTTACCCGGCGGTCGAGGTTGGTGCGTGCTCCTCGAGCAGCTCGGCCAGTTGACCGCACAGGCGCTGCAGCGCGTCCTCGGCCGCTACGGTGCGCGCGATCCACTCATCCCGCTGTTGCGCGGCCTGCTCACCGCGCCGGACCAGCTCCCGCAGCGCGGCGAGGACCTCGCCGTCACGGTAACCGTTGACCTCGCCCACAAACCGGTAAGCCGCAGCGCGGAACACTTGGGCATCAACAGCCTCGGTGCTGACACAACGCCCGCAGACCGGTGACCAGTGAAGTCGGGCAGGGCCGATCGCTTACCCCAGCTACTCTCGCGACCGTGGTCAGACATCGTCTTCAGCTTCTCCAGGTTCAGCAATCCACATTTTCACTTTCGCCAACTCCTCCAAAGTCGGCTGGTGATCCTCCTGACCCATGAGTATGGCGGTAATTCTGTCGAATTCCCGGTAGACCGCCGCGGTCGCCGCGTTGACCGCCCGTTCTGTCTCCTTCCCCAAGATCTCAATTTGCAGAGCCACCTCACCCCGAATGGTCTCCACGACCGTCTGACGTATAAACGCCTTGTGTTCGGCCATCTCTCTCCTGAGGTCTTTCAGGACACCGTGCGCCTCCCTCATGACCTCTCTGCATTCTTGCGTGGCCCGTTGCATCTTCTCCAGATTCGTCGCCGACCTATTTCCCATCGGAACCAGCGAGCGTCGACGTCGGGTTCGAGATCGCCCCGACAATAGGAGCAGGCGGACCGGTCGGGCACTTCTGGTCCTGTTCGGGGTCGTAATCGAGCGCGGGATTCCACCCGTCTTCGGCGAATGCGTACAGCTGCGCGGTATCGCAGAGGGCTTCCTGGATTCCTCTACCGAGTCGTTGGATGAAGTCGAGCATTGTCGGCTCGAGGTGGGGATGGCGGTGCAGGAGCTGGAGGAGTCCCATCAGGGTCCATGCCTCGTGCTTGGGCAAGGCGACGACACAGGGCGGAGTACGTTCCCACCGCCGGAAAGTCTCGATCAGGAGTGTGATCCCGGTGTGCTCATTCGTGTTGGTCGCCCATTCTTCGGTCACGCCAGAATCATGCGTCATATTGTGCAATTCCCTTTCCCTTCATTCGTGGTCATGACACCATCCAGATGACGCTGGCGACCATCCACACCAGAATGATCACAATGATGATGGCGTTGATCAGTCCTTGGACAAGGTTTCCGTCGTCTCGATGATCTCTGTTGTCGGGGACGTAGCGCGTGCTCACTGCGCGCCTCTTCGCCAGGCGCTGTGGCCACCGGCGGCGCGTTGGTGTCTGTCTTTTTTCGGGGGTGGGTTCGCGCATGTTTTGAAGTGCGGCATGTAGAGCCGCACTCCGGCTTCGCGTAGTCCGGGTAGCTGCGCCTTTGTTGCGACCCGGGCGAGCATGCCAAGTGGTGTGGGGATGAGGACGGTGTTGCCGTCGGGATCGGGTCTGGGGTTGAGCGGCATAGTAGCGCCGGAGTGTGTGGTGGCCTTAATGATGCGTGCTTTGCAGCCACGCATTTTGCAGGGGACGATCAGCGGGTCAGTCATCTGACCCGCCCGGGTCTCGGAATGGCGTCACGGGTGGCGGGTCGCCATCAATGTGGATCGCCCACCAGGATGCGCACACCATGGCCCCGAGCGGTCGTCCGGCGACGGTGGATCCGGCGAGATATCCGCCGCCGCGGCGCACGAGGCCGTGGTGGCAATAGAAGGCCGACTCGGCGCCGGGCATAGTGACTTCGTTGGCCGACTCCGGCGATCCGGGCCGGTAGGCGCAGTCCGCGCAGGGCGCGCGCATCACCGCGGGTGGGCGTGGGATCGGCTCCGGCTCGGTCTCGGGTGGCTCGACGCCGGGCGGGTGCTCGCCGTGCAGGTCGACCCCGAGTGCCGGGTCGTCAGTGGTGCCATATCCGAAGCACTGCCCGCAGCGCTCCCCGGACACCCAGATGCCCCAGCCCAGACACCATGGGCAGATGAATCGGTGCCGCTCGACCTTGCCGACCGCGCCGCAAGTTTGGATCATTGTTCAGCCCACTTCGAGTCGAGTGATCATTATTACCTTTTCTGTGGTCAGTGGATGATCCCGGCCCGCATTGCCAAGGCGACCATCTGAGTCCGGTTACCGGTGTCGAGCTTGTTGCCGATCCGCGATAGGTGGGTTTTCACCGTGAACGCGGACAGGTTCAGTGCGTCACCGATTTCTTTGTTGGACTGGCCGTCTGCTACCAGTTGAAGAACCCTGATCTCCCGCGTGGATAGCAGCTGTGGTGCGGGGAGTCCGGCGCAGTGGGTGAGGGTGTGGTGGCGTGGGCGGATGCAGGCGTGGGGCGTCCCGTCGCGGTCGTGGAGCCGTCCGCAGCGCTCGGCGCGGGGGTCAGTGTAGCGGCCGGGTGCGTTGGTGCCGTGGGGCCACCAGAGGCCGCAGGGGCCGCAGTTCCACCGCCCGGGACCGTCGCCGGTGGTGGCGTTGCGGCAGGCCGGGCAGGCCGGCTGGGCGCGGCGTGGCGGTGTGTTGGGCGGTGCTGGGATGACGGCGGGTATGGGGGGCGCGACGCTGATCACTGGTCACCGCGCAGGTGGTCGGCGATGGCCTGGGCCGCTGCGGCTTCGGCGCGCACGATGTTCGCGGGTTGCTCCCGTCGCTCCAGAGCTTCGGCGAGGCTGGTCAGGTTCCTGGAGTGCGTTTCGATCCCGGCGATCAAGTCGTCGTCCATCGATTTTCTCCTTTCCTTTCATTCGCGCGTTTAATTCGCGCGCGGTCTGTGGTCAAGCTGTTTGATTGAGTTGGCAGGCGACCACCTCGGCGAGGTAATCAGCGGTTTTCGGTCCGACGGCAATTCCCGGGTTTGGAATTGCCGTCGGGTCCCAACGAGCGCAGCGAGGCGGGAGGGTCCCTACCGACCCGGTCACGAGCGGAGCGAGTGGGTTGGTA
>JBOHHE010000424.1:0-14109 GCA_050700355.1 Pseudonocardiaceae bacterium | reverse complement strand
GAGCGGCAGTCTCTTGCTTCAATGCTTAATCTCATGTTGCTATGCCCTCTTGATCGGGCGGCTCTTTGTGACGAGTAGGCACTGATCTCGGGGGGTGCGCTTCGTGTTGCTATGCCCTCTTGATCGGGCGGCTCTTTGTGACGCCACGCCCCTTTTCGTGCCGATGGAAAAGGTCGTTGCTATGCCCTCTTGATCGGGCGGCTCTTTGTGACATGGAACCATATTGCTGTCCGATCAGCTGTCTCCGGTTGCTATGCCCTCTTGATCGGGCGGCTCTTTGTGACGTCGCGTCTCGGCTCTGGAGCGTAACGCCACGCTAGTTGCTATGCCCTCTTGATCGGGCGGCTCTTTGTGACGTCCTCGGGATCGAGGTCACCATTCCAGCCTTGGCGTTGCTATGCCCTCTTGATCGGGCGGCTCTTTGTGACGGGGCACCGTCATAACCGCCGCCGTCGAGCAAGGTTGCTATGCCCTCTTGATCGGGCGGCTCTTTGTGACTGATCGGCGTGTCGCGGTGGTGGTGACCTGCGGAGATGGTAGCGGGTTGCGAGGACCGTATCAAACATGATCTTGACGAGGTTGAGAAAGTGGTCTTTTCGGTCGATGGATGGCCCTGAGCTGGGCGGATGGGTGTGCGAGCACCGAGGGGAAAAACGACTCTTCGGGCGGAGGCGGTACGGGGTTGGCGGCCGGGCCGTTTGCCGGTGGTGGATTCGCCAGGTGAGAGAGCGAGGAGCGGCTTGAGCGACCGTGTGGGCATCGCTTCCCCGGGCGGGCACGCCCAGTCGCGATGTCGGTCGTCGGGTCGCAGTGTTGTGGTGGAGGTGGTGTTGTGGGTCGGGTGCATTGATGGTCAGCGGACGATCCAGTAGTCGGAGCGTTCTTCGACGACGCGGGCGCCGATGATGTAGCGCTCGGTGAAGGTGTGGCTGGTGGTGGGGTAGAGCCTGACCTGGTCTTCGAGGGTGTCGATGCGGCGGCGGATCTCGGCGCGCAGCTTGCGCAGTTCGTCCTGGGAGCGCACCTCGCACTCGAAGACCGACAGTTGCACCCGGGGGCCGTAGCCCGACAGCAGCGCGGCGACGTCCTCGCGGCGCCCGTCGTCAGTGATGTCATAACAGACGATGACGATCATCGGGGTCACTTCCAGCGCAGCGGTAGGTATGGCTCGTCCGGGTCGAGCAGGGCGCGGGCGAAGAGTTTGGCCTGCAGGCCCATCGCGATCCGGTAGGAGACCCGTCGGCCGGAGGGCTGGTGCGTGGTCAGGGTGAGCATGCGCCGCTCGTAGGCGGCGAGGAACGCGTGCCGAGCGTCGGCGCCCATCCGGCAGCCGAGGCCCGGGTCGTGCTCGAATTGTTCGGGGCGGACTTGCCGGGTGCTGACGCATCGCCAGACGGCGACGTCGACGGTGATCGGCCGGAATTCCTCCATGAGATCGAGGGCGAGCGCCGGGCGGCCCCAGCGGTGTTGGTGCAGGAAGCCGACCGTCGGGTCCAGCCCGGCCTGCTCGGCTGCGGCGATCGCCTCGTGGGTGAGCAGCGTGTAACCGAAGGACAGCATGGAGTTGACGGGGTCAGGTGGAGGGCGTCGTTGGCGGCCGTGGAAGCCCCATTCCGGGTCGAGCATCCGCTGCAGGGCCTGGAAGTACTCGCGTGAGGCGGTGCCCTCGACGCCGCGCAGCGCGTCCAGGGAGGGACGGGCGCTGAGGTCGGCCGAAATCTCGGCGAGGAGGTCGGCAGCGACGGCGGCCTGCTCGTCGTCGTCCCGGCTGGCGGCGCGCAGCAGCGCCACCCGCAGGTTACCGACCTTGCCACTGACCAGCGCGGTTGCCAGTCGGCGGCAGTCGCCGTCGTTGTCCGCCGCGCGGTACTGCGCCCGCCGGACCTGGGGGTCGCTGGTCGTGGGGGTGGTGAGTCGGCCGCCGAGGCTGCCCTGTTCGGTGAGCAGCACCACCTCGATACCGCGATCGACCGCCCGGTGCAGGAACGCGGTCGTCAGGCCGACCCGGCCGTAGCAGACCACTTGCCGGACCCGGCGCAGACCCAGCCGCAGCAGCGACTCGTCACCGTCGGTCACCACCAGCCGGTCGCCTTTGGTGCGGACGAGGGCGCCCTGCCGGTCCACGTAGACCACCGTCTCCAGCGGGTGTGAGAGCGTCTCGCCGCGGTTGATCGTGCTGGCCGTGGTGACCTCGCCGAGGAACCGCACTCCTTCGTCGAACGACGCCACATACGACTTGCCGGTATTGAGTTCCAGCCGCAAGTCCTCCAGCTCCGTCGACGCGGACACCAGCGCCCGCTCCGCCTCCGCGCGGCTTGCTGTGGGGATCGCGAAGTCGTCGCCGTAGCGGATCACCCGCCAGCCTGCTTGCAGCATGCCGCGGTCGAAGGCGTCCAGGTACAGGTTGCTCAGCACGGGGGAGACCGGGCTGCCCTGGTGCAGGCCCAGGCCCCGGTCACTGCGGGCCCGGCGGGTCCCGGCGACCGGGCGGTCCAGCAGCAGGCCCACCAGATGCACGACGCGCTCGTCACCGATGGTCTCCCGCATCCGGCGCATTACCTCCCACCGCGGGATGTTGTCGAAGCAGTCGTCGATGTCGGCACGCGCCACCCAGGGCAACCCCTCATCGCGGGCTTCCGCGAGCGCCGCGAGCGCGTCTTTCACGCCGAGCCCACGTCGGTAGGCGAAGCTCCACGGCAGCAGCAGCGGGTCAATCACAGGGTCGATCACCCGCAGCAGTGCCCGCTCGACAATACGATCGGCCAAACTCGGCACGCCGAGCACCCGGAAACCGCCACTGGGTTTCGGTATTTCCACTCGGTATACCGGATCCGGCCGCCAGGCCCCTTCGGCGAGTTCATCAGCCAGTTCGCTGATTTTCCGGGCGGCACCGGCTTCAAAGGCATCAACCTGCTGGTCCGGCTTTCCATCGGCCAGTGCCGCCTCGCGTACCTCGTGCCAGGCGTCCAGCAAAGCCTGTTGGGTGAACGCCCTCGCATAGAGAACACCCATGCCCTCACCTCCGCGCCACCGGTTGTGGGCAGGGTCTCGCTGCTCACAGGCTCCGGCTGCCTTCCGCTGTCACAACAGTTCGAGTGCTGACTGGGTGCGACCACCGCCAAGATCGCCGTCTCGGAGGAGCCAACTGCGCGCGGCGCGGCACGCTCTTTCGAGACGGCGATCATAGACCGACCGGATGATGCCCTGGCGCTGGACTCCGGCACATCTGTCGGCGCAGGACTGACTGCAGCCTTGCCGAGCAACTGGAGAACCCCTTCACGTCTGCCACCACGGTGTTCCCACGCCCTCTTGATCGGGCGGCCCTTTGTGACAGGGAGAACGATATGCGTTACGTCGGACCAGACAGTTGCTATGCCCTCTTGATCGGGCGGCTCTTTGTGACCGAGCTCAAGCAGCTCAGGGTGGACCGAACCGGTTGCTATGCCCTCTTGATCGGGCGGCTCTTTGTGACATCACGTCTTGATGAATGGCGCGCATTATGGGGAGTTGCTATGCCCTCTTGATCGGGCGGCTCTTTGTGACGCGTGCAATGCCCTCCCAGAAGGTATGAGGGAGCGAATGTTGCTATGCCCTCTTGATCGGGCGGCTCTTTGTGACACCTGCGTAGGTGTGCGGTCGCGCTTGCGAAGTTGCTATGCCCTCTTGATCGGGCGGCTCTTTGTGACTAACGGCGAACTGGAGGCGCTCACGGGCGGGCAGTTGCTATGCCCTCTTGATCGGGCGGCTCTTTGTGACCGCAATCGGTGACGCTATCCAAGCAATTATCACCGTTGCTATGCCCTCTTGATCGGGCGGCTCTTTGTGACGTCTCGGGAGCCGAGGACGGCCTGGTCAACCTGCTCCTGTTGCTATGCCCTCTTGATCGGGCGGCTCTTTGTGACATGAGGGCGGAGGGTTCATGTCCGTGGTGGACTCCCGTTGCTATGCCCTCTTGATCGGGCGGCTCTTTGTGACAAAACTTGCGCGAGTGGGTCGTCATGGCCTGGGCGGGTTGCTATGCCCTCTTGATCGGGCGGCTCTTTGTGACGTGACGGAATTCGCCGAGGCGTGCCATAGGCGCGAAATGTTGCTATGCCCTCTTGATCGGGCGGCTCTTTGTGACTGATCGGCGTGTCGCGGTGCTTGTGACCTGCGGAGATGGTAGCGGGTTGCGGGGACCTCGACAAACGTGATCTTGACGGCGCTTGAGAGTAGGCTCGGCTGGGTGTTGGAGGGGTGCTGAGCTGCGCAGATGGGTGTGCGGGGACCGAGGCGAAAAACGGCCTTTGTGGTGGGGTCGGTACGGGGTGGGCATCAGGGTATGGCCAGGGGTGGGTTGGCCGGGTGCGCGGTAGGGGGGTCGGGGTGGGCGTGCCGGGATGGTGGGGGTTGGTCGGGGAGGCTGGGGGAGACCTCGCCGAAGCCGTAGGTGGTGCGGGCACCGACTCCGGCGACGGTGGCGAAGCGGAGCAGGGCGGCGAAGGCGGCGCGGACGCCGGGGGAGGCGGTGTGGGTGAGGGCGAGGTCGGCGTCGCCGACGAATCCGGTCTGCCAGGCGTCGTGGGCGATCTGGACGCGCGCGGTGTGCACGTCGGTGTCGGTGAGCAGCACCGCGCTGAGCAGCGCCTTGCTGAGGGGCTCGTCGAGGGCCAGGCCGGTGGGGGCGAAGGCGTTCCAGCGCTGGGTTAAGGACCGCATCACCAGGACGGGGTCGGGCAGGGGTACGTCTCGTCCGTTGCGGGAGAAGTAGGTGGGGGTCAGAAAGCGCACGAAGGCTCGGGCCACCGGTCGGGACGCGGCGAGGGCGGCGAAGGGCTGGTGGTGGGCCTCGGCGTCGAGGACCTGGCAGGTGGACCCACCCAGGCGCAGCTGCTGTGGGGGCCAGGCGGCGGGTAGCGCGAGGTCCGGCAGCCAGCCCAGGCGCCAGGTCACGGTCCCCTCCTCGGCGACCGGCGCCCCGAGGGTGAACGGCTTGCGTTGGGCGGTGTGGTCGGCGTCGGGTGGTTCGAGGAGTTGGCAGGCCGCTGCATGCAGGTGCACCGGGTACGGCGGGGCCACGGGCTCGGTGATGCGCAGGGTCAGCAGGGTGGGCACATCATCTCCTGGGGCTAGCCGCGAAAACGGGCTCGCTGAACCTTCGCATCTCATCACGCGGCCATCAGATCGAGTTCACAGCCCGGCTCGGGGCGGTGACGTCGGCACGCTGCTCGGGCGGGCTCAGCCGAGTGGATAGCGCTGAGCGTCCCCGTTGATGCTCGGGTTAGCGGATAGCTGACTTGACGATCAGCGCACCTCACCAGAGCGCCACCCTCGGCCATCAGCCATCGACCCCGTGTGATAGGCATCAGCCCCACAGGGTGGGATTAACCAACGATAGTGCGTGGTGAAGTGACAATACGTCACCATTGCGAGGGGGTGGGATGGCAGCGCAGGTACCTCCACGGGATCTTGTGGTTATCGCCTTGCCGGGAGTGCAACGGCTGATCAGCGAGGCCCGGTCGACCTCCGACGTCCGGGCCGGCAGTGAGATTGTCGGGCGCCTGGCCACGGTGGCCGCCGCCTCGTGTGAGCAGGCCGGGGAACTGGTCATCCCCCGTGAGATCGGCGATCCGGACGGTATGCCCAACCGGGTGGTCGTACTCGTTCCTACCGGCTCCGGGACCTTGGTCGCCCAGGAGGCGACGGTCGCCGTGCAGCGCGAATGGCAGACTTTGTTGGGCAAAGTTTTCCCGCGGTCCGCGGCTCCGCGCACCCCTGGTATGCCGAACGTGCAGTGGGTGTGCGTGCCCGACGACGGGCGGGGCTACGGGTGGCAGTGGTCCCAGGCGCAGTCTTTGTTGAGCGCCCGGCGGCGGGTCCGCGACTTCGAGCCGCAGGAGTGGACCGAGCGTTCGGTCTGTGGGCTCAGCCCCCGCTGGCCCGCCGAGGACGTGCCACCGCCGAACCTGAAGGACCACGAAAAGGCGACGCTGAGCGCGACGAACTGGGTGAAGCGACGCTGGCGGCACCTGCAGGGCCGGGACGGATTTCCCTCCACGCCGTCGATCGCCTCCGCGCCGTTCCGGCACCGGCTGTTGATGATGGCTGCGCAGGACGACATCAGCACAGCCCTCACCGCCTTGCACGGTGCGGTTCAGGCGGTCGGCGCGGCGGGAGAGAGTCCGATCGCGGGGCTGCCGCCGGGAACCACCCCGGTCACTCGGTGGTTCTCCCGGTCCGGTGGGCCCTGGGTCTACCCGGAACGATGGCAGCCGAGGTCACTGGCCGGCGACACCGGACGGGAAGCGGCGGACCTGCGCGCAGCCGTCTGGGATGGACGCGCAGCCCTCAAGCGGCTCATCGAGCTGGCTGACCAGCACGGCGTACGGCACCCCACCGACTATCTAGCGGTCGTCGTGCAAGACCTGGACGGGATGGGCCGCTTCCTCGGTGGAGTAGGGATGAACGCCGCGCAGGCCACCATCCCGGTGGATCCGGACGAGCATCGCAGCGTCTCGGGCCGACTCGGTCGGCTGGCCGCCGGCCAGCGGCAGGAGTTGCGGACCGCGGACCTGCTCGGTGTGCCCGTCTACGTCGGCGGCGACGACCTGCTGGCGTTCACCCCAGCGTCCACCGCGTTGGCCGCCGCCCAGGTATGTCATGACCTCATCCCGCCCGAGCTGCCGACGGCCAGCACGGCGGTGCTGTTCTTCCACTACCAGACGGGTCTGCAGACCGCCCTGACTCAGGCCCGCGAGCTGCTGGAAACCGCGAAGAAAACAGTGCGCGGCAAACACGCTCTGGCAGTGGGCTACCTGCGCCGCTCAGGAGTGGCGGACTGCTCGGTGCAGCCGTGGTCGGGGGCGGACGGCAACAGTGCCGCGACCCTGTTCGCCGTGTTCGGGCGGGACGCAGCACATCCGCTGTCACCACGGCTGGTCACCGATCTGGCGCGCGACGCCACGGAGCTGACCGGCTTGTACTCCCGCGATCAGGCCCTGCATCGGGCCGAACTCACCCGGTTGGTCCGGAGGCACCTCGGTGGCGACATCTCGGGCCATGAAACGGCGGCGACTGAGGTAACCACCGCCTTGCTGGCGCTGGGAGCGGGCCGGGGCGCTGGCGGGGGAGCTGCGGATTCGGCCAGCGCCGCCCAGGTCGGCGTGTTCCTTCGTCAGGAGGCACGGTGACCAGGACCGCCGAGGATATCTGGCTGGCGTTCACTCCTCGGGACACCGTGTTCATCCGGGACGGGCGGACCTTCGACGCTGGGGCCGCAGCGCAGGCCCAGACCGTTCGGCCCGCACCGATGACGATCGCCGGGGCGACCGGTGCCGCCTTTGGTACTGAACCCACCGAAGTGCGTGGTCCGGTACTGGCTCTCCGCCTCGACAGTGAGTGGGAATGCTACTTCCCGCTACCGCTGGATCTCGTCAGCCAGGCCCACGTCGACGAGCCGGATGTCTACCGCCTGACACCCAAACCTGCCGGAGCCGCCCGTACCGACCTCGCCGCCGCCGGGCAGAGCTGGCTGCTGGCGCCGGAGGACATCGGTCCCACCACAGACATCACCGGATGGCTGCCCGCCCGCCAGCTCGTCGACTATCTGGCTGGGACGTTGCCCGCTATAGACGGCACACCGCAGGCGGATCTCGGGTTGGCGAACCCGCTACATCCTGAGCCTCGGATAGGTCTGGCCCGGGAGCCCGACCGCAGCGTCAAATCCGGGTTTCTCTACCAGGCAACCCACCTGCGACCTGAACCGGACTGGGCGTTCGTGGCGGGTTGCGTGCTCCCGACGGGCTGGGACAGGCAAGCGGTGGGGCCGGTGCCGTTCGGCGGTCGCGGGCGACTCGCCGACGTCGAGACTGTCAGCGGGGTCGCCCTCCCCGCGGCACCGTCGAGCTTTCCGGGTGGGCGAGTGCTGGTTTATCTCGCGACCCCGGCGATCTGGCCGGATGGATGGCGGCTTCCCGTCCCCGACGGGGCCCGGCTGGTGGCCGCCGCGACCGGCGAGCTCCAGCCGGTCGCCACCACCACCCCCGGTCGCCGCTGGAAGACCGATCGGGCGCTGCGGTGGGCGGTGCCGGCGGGCTCGGTGTACCTGCTCCAGTTCGATCACGAGGATTGCGCCGCCCGTTGGGCCTGCGAAGTGCACGGCACCGCCTATGGCCGGGCGAAAAACGACCGGCTACGGACAGCCGGATTCGGCCTCGTGCTGACCGGGAAATGGACGCGAGAGCTGAAGTGGACGTGAGTTGAAGTGGATGTGACGGAATACCTGCTCTACCTCTACGCCGAGTCACCGGTGCATGCCGGTGCCGCCGACAGTCTCGATGTGCTCGACCTGCCGGTGCAGCGGGAGGCGGCCACCGGCTATCCGGTGATCTGGGGACAGAGCCTGAAGGGGGCGCTGCGCCAGGCCGCCGTCGAGGCCAGTGGACGGTGGGATGAGCGCCGGGTGCAGCAAATCTTCGGTTCGAAGGTTGGTGATGCCGCCGAAGACGGCGGTACCACACCGGGACTGCTCAACGTCGGTGATGCGCAGCTGGTCGCGATGCCCGTGCCCACCCTGCGCCGGACCTTCGCCTGGGTGAGCTCGGAGATCGCGCTGGGCCGACTGGCCCGCAAGTACACCAGCCTGGGCGCCACGGTGCCGCAGGTCCCGACGGTCGGTTCCGATCGGGGCGCCGCCGCTGACGCGGTGTGGGCCAGCGCCACCGATGAAGTGCTCGGGCCGTGCCTGGTGCCGCTGTCGGCCGACAGCGTGGTACGCGCCTGGGCCCAGCGACTGGCCTCCGACGCCGTTGGCGCCAGCCAACCGTTCAAGCCATTCGCTCAGAAACTCGGGACCGATCTGCTGGTTGTCGGCGCGGATGTGCTGCCGACGTTGCTGCGCGAGTGCACCGAGCAGACCGTCCGGGTGCAGCTCACCGCGGCCAAGACCGTCGCCCAAGGTCCCTTCTACAGCGAGTACCTGCCGGCCGAGACAATTCTGGCCGCATCTCTGGCACTGCGCCGGGAGGCCAACACTCCGGACAACCGCGAAGCTCTGCGTGACCTGCTGAATGCCAAGCTGCTGCAAATCGGAGGGGACGAGACCCTGGGCAAGGGGCTGGTCTGGGGTCGGCTGCACGGAGGCGGGCGGTGAGCGTCCGGCGGGTAGATCAGGGTGCCGCAGCGACTGCGGCCGGTCTGCTGCCCCGCAACGTGGACAGGGATCGCGGCAAGGAGCTGCGGACCCGGTACCGCCAACTGCGCGCCATGTTGCACGGCGCGGGGTTGGCGGCCACCTACGCCTTCGTGGCCGCCCGAACAGGCGGTGAGCTGGCCGAGTCCTACGGCGAGGTCGCCAGCGGGCTACGCCAGTGGCTCACTGATCGGGGCCTGCTCACCGGCGACCCGGCCACGATGACTCCCGCCGACGTGCTCGGTCAGCTCGGTCGCATGGACACCGTCCGCTATGGCAGAGCCAGCGCCGAGGCCGCCGCGCTGGTCAGCTGGCTCAGTCGGCTGGCCGATGCCACTTACCAGTTCCCTGAGTCGACCGGCGACGGGGCGAGGCGGTGAGCCGGGCAGTCGGTCCCCTGGGCAAGGCCATCACGATCAGCCCAGCGGGGTTGGACAGCCAGGCCAGCCCGCTGATCTTGCTTCGCCGAGTGACGGCCCTCGACGCTCACGGTGACCTGGACCCCAAGGCCGAACTGGCATTGATGCAGTGGGCGGAGAAGTCGCGTCTTGGGCAGAACCGCGAGCTCGTCAGGCAGGTCACCGCTCGGCGGCAGCGGGCGCTGGAGCAGCTGCGGGCACAGGGACACACTGTGGTCCGGCTGCGGGCCAAACCGGAGTGGCGGCTGGTGGTGGGTCTGGGCAACCGAGCCAATCCGCACGAGATCGGGATGTCGCTGCACGGCAGTTACGGCTGGCCGATCATCCCCGGGTCGTCGGTGAAGGGTCTGACCGCCGCCTGGGCCGCCGGCCTTGCCGACGTTGGAGCGGATTCACCGGATTTCGTCCGTATCTTCGGCACCACGGCCAGCCGGGGCAGTGTGCGTTTCCTCGATGCGATTCCGGCCAACGAACCCGCCGGCGTGGTGCTCGACGTGCTGACCCCGCATCACCAGCCCTACTACACCAGTACTACGCCCAGCTCAGGCCGCACACCGATACCGCCCGCCGAGTACCACAATCCGATTCCGGTTCATTTCTTGACGGTCACCGGTGCGTTTGCCATCGACCTCACCGGCCGGGTAGCGGGCGAGGTGAATCAGGCGGCGGATTGGCTGATCGACGCGGGCGACGAACTCGGTGCCGGTGCCAAGACAACCTCCGGATACGGCTATCTGAAGATCAGCCGCTTCGCAGACCAGAGCAGTGAACCGGGGTGACCATTCATCTGATTTCGGTCGGGCTCAGCCTCACACAGACGCTCAGCGGCCGGCTGGCCGACCGCAAGCTGGCCACGAATGTAGCCCGCGAGCGGCCCTGGGAGATCCTGGGCACGGATCGGGTACTCGCGAGTGACTGGCTGGCTGGCGCGCTCGCCCCCGAGGACAGCGGTGAACGGGATCCGGCCAGATACCGCCGGCTTGCCGAGATGGCCGATCACATCCAGCCGCGCCTGTGGCCGGCCCGGTTCAGCGCGGAACTCGACACCTTTGCCCGTGTCCCTGAAGCCAAGTTGCCGCTGGACGGCGCCGATGTCGCGGTCCTGATGTCCTCGGACACTGCCGACGGGCTCGCTGCTGGGTTGTGGAACGCGGCGGCCCTGGTGCACGGGGATCTGTCCCGGGTGAGCTACCTCGCAGACCCGGCGGCGCCGATCGGTCCCGCTCGTGGGCAGGCCGTGCTGGTCCGGGTGCCGGGGCTGGACGCCGGGGATGAGCGTGGCTTCTGCGACGCGATGCGCGGGCTTGGGTCACTCGGGCATTTCCTGCGTTTTGCGGTGGCCCAAGACAGGGAAGAGTTCCGGTGTTACTTGTCGGGCGGGTTCAAAGCGGCGATTCCATACCTGATCGGTCTCGCCGAGGGTCTACGGTCACTGCCCGACACCGGATCGGTCGAGGCCATCGTGCTGCACGAGAACACCGAGCGGGCACCGATCCGGCTGCCGCTGCGTCGTATTCCCTATGAACTGATGGCCGACGAGCTCAGCGGTTTCGGGGTGGACGGGGTGCGTCGGTATGAACCGCAGTTCAGCGTTCTGGAGGGCTACGCCTACGAGAAGCGCGACGCGACGTGGCGGCTGACTCCTTTCGGTGAGGGTCTTCGGGCGCTCTTCACGGGTCCACCCGAGGTGTTGGGAGGATGAGGTCCTCGGACCTGCGGGTGCGTCTGACAGGTGGATTCGCCGTCGCCGCTGCCCGAACTCGATTCGCCGGCCAACCGGCGGCGGGCATGGTGTCCGCCTTCGATCATGCGCAGATCAGGAGCTGTCTGGAACTGGTCGGCGATGCGCGACGTGGCTCCTTAGGGGACTTACGGGTCGAGTCCGCCTTGGCCGAGTTGCACGAGCTGCTGGCCGCCAACAGAGCGATCCTGCTCGGTGTGCTGTTCGGGTCCGATCCGTTGATCGCCGAATTCCCTCCGGTCGAGGGGCCGTTGACCAATGAGGTGTTCGATCACTGGTTCCAACTGTGCTGGCTCGCGGAGGCGTCATGGCGCGTCGTCACCGGCGAATTGGTCGGCCCGGAGTTCGCGCCAGGGGACAGTGAGCTGCTCTACTCGCTCGCGGCACGGCTGCGTTTTCATGTATTGAGTGAGCCGATGCGGTATCGCGCAGCACGGACCAACCCGTGGTTGCCCGCCGCGGAGGAACAGGGCGCCGGGCCGCACGGCCGGATCGGTCGGGTGTTCGGGTCGCAGAGCTGGAACCTGCTCGTCGCCCGGTGCCGCCAGGCTCGTCAAAACTGGTTAAGCTGCCTGAACCGCTACCAGTCACACCCACTGCTGGCCATCGCCCGGCCCGGCGAATTCGAGGCCGAGCTGTCGTGGTTGGTGTTCCGGCGTCGCCACGGTGGCGAGCCACTGGGACTTTCGGGCAAACCCTTGAGAGATTCCGCGCCACTCACCACTGAGGACCAAGCCCTCATCGAGGATGCCGCGGACCGGCACCTGCTGCCCCGGTTCCGGCTGCTCGGGGTGGCTGCTTTGGCGCTGCACGCAGACGGGTCATTCTTCCGGGCGGCGAGGATTCTGGTGGCGGTCGGCGCGGTACTGGCGCTCGGGGTGGCGATCCTGCTCGCTGCTCAGCTTCGGATTCACACCGCGACCTGGGCGGTTGCGGGCTGCTATCTGCTGATTGGCATCGGTTGCCTCTTCTTTGGCCCACTGTGGACGATGCCGTGGCTGCTACGGCTGCCGGCCGCGTGCGCGCTTGGCTTGGCCGTGTTGATGACCCTGCCACCGGACTGGTGGCAGACACCGCGGGTCGGCTTCGCCGCAGGGGTTGCGCTCGCCTGCGCGGCGTTCGGTTACCTCATAGTTGAGGCCCGCAATCACGGCGTGGCTTTGGGCGCCGCGCTGGGGCGCTCTGCTGGGGTGGCGGTGACCGGTGCTGTGCACGGCCTGCTGGTAAGCCTCATCGGCTTGGTGGCTATCGCGCCTGCGTTCATCGACAAGGGCGACGAGCTGGCCGCAGTGTGGCGGACACCCGGAGACTATGGGCAAGCTGGGATGATCTTGGTGCTGTCCACCTGCTGGTGCCTCGCGGTCGGTGTCTTCTCACAGATTCTCTGGGACGACCGGCCGGTCACGGCACGCTTGGCCCACCTGCACTGGCGATCGGAGAGACCGACATGACGAACTGGACCACGTTGCACATGGAGGTCACCACTCCGCTGTTCAACGGTGACGCCGATCCGGAACGGGAAGCGGGTGGGCATCCGGGGGTGCGGGTGCCGTCGCTGCGTGGGGCCATGCGGTTCTGGTTCCGGGCATTCGTCGGTGGTGTGATCGGCCCGGATTTGGCCCTGCTCGCCACACTGGAACGCACGGTTTTCGGCAGCACCGACGCGTCCTGTCCGGTGCCGCTGCGCATCCCGAACCCCCCAGTCCAGCGCGCGGCCAGAGCCGAGCATCTGGATCGCTGGATCGTCTACCTACTGGGTCAGGGTCTCGGTGATCTGAGGAATCAAAAAGCGAGCCGGCCTTACGTTGTGCCCGGGGACACGTTCGAATTACAGCTGCGGCTCCGCAACGCGGGCAGGGATCGCCATGTTGACGAGAACATCGGCGCACTCACCCTGGCTTCGCTGTGGCTGCTGAGCGCCTACGGTGGTCTCGGTGCTCGGACCCGACGGGGTTTCGGCGGGGTACGCATCACCGGTACCGAAGGCTGGCTTCCCCCGCCGTGGACCACCGAGTCGATCCTGTCCCCCGGCTTGGACCACTATGAGGCCCGGAAGTTCCTCTGGCCTGATGGTGCACTCGGCAAATGCCTGGTCCCGCTGATAAAAAAGCACGGAATAGATTATCGAAATGTCTGGCCGGTTCCTCCGACGTTCCCGGTGCTGCACCGTGAACACACCATCGCATCGGTCAACGGGGGCGGATGCTTCAACGCTTGGAGCGACACTCTTAGTCATGCAGGCCAGCAGCTGCGGCACTTTCGGGCAAGTGAGGATTACCCCGGCGCAAACTACGGGCCGAAACGCAAGACGCCCGAATGGAACGACGTCATCTGGGGGTCTGGTGACCACTTTCCGCTCGGCGCTCTCGGGCTGCCAGTGGTCTTCAAGAAGAACGGCCCGTTCGTCAACGTTGAACGGCAGGGTGACCAGCTGCGTCGCGCTTCGCCGTTATGGTTACGTGCTGTCGGTTCGAGTGATGAGTGGCTGTTATTCTCCTTCGCTTTCCTCGGCGAGTTCCTCCCCGGTCCGGATGCACCTGGGGTGAACCTTCGAAACGGCAACAGACCGCCCAAGCCGCTGCGGGTCGAGACGGATGACGTCCGACGCCTGGCCAAACAGTGGATCGCGGGGACGGCTGCGGACAGCTCGTTTGTCGACACCCGAAGGGAATAACGCTCACGGTGGTCCTTATGACGCTGTCGCTCGCTGCGATCCACGGTAGACACCGCGTTCACGGGTCCGGTTCGCACCAGTGATCGCCGAAAGTGTGCCGTAGCCG
>JBOHHE010000423.1:0-6895 GCA_050700355.1 Pseudonocardiaceae bacterium | reverse complement strand
GCTCCGGAGCGGCCCCGGCAACGGGTCGAATCGGCTGAACTGTCCGCCGCCGAGGCGGCTCGTTGCGCCGCCCGTCAGGTGACTGAGTTCACCTGCCGGGATCCGGAGGCCGTGGTGGCGATCGAGCGGACCGATCAGGGCTGGCGGGTCGGTGTGGAAGTGGTCGAGACTCGCCGTATCCCGGATTCCGCGGACATCCTGGCGATCTACGAAACTGTCCTGGACGCCAACGGCGGATTGGTCTCCTACCGGCGAGTTCGTCGCTACTCCCGCGGCCGCACGCAGGAGGAGCTCCGATGACCGGTGGGCCTTACGGTTCCCCCCGTGCCCCCGCGTCCTCGGCCAACCTCGCCGACATCCTGGAACGGGTACTGGACAAGGGGGTGGTGATCGTGGGCGATATCCGGATCAATCTGTTCGACATCGAGCTGCTCACGATCAAGTTGCGGCTGCTCGTCGCCTCGGTGGACAGGGCCAGGGAGATGGGCATCGACTGGTGGGAGCACGACCCTTCACTGAGCTCCGGTCAGTCGAACCTGCGGGAGGAGAACCGCAGGCTGCGCACCCGGCTGAACGAACTGGAGTCGAAGAGGGTCCCAGAACCGGAGGCCGGCCGTGACTGAACCGGGCAGCTACGTCTACGGCGTGGTGCGCGGGCTCGACCCGGCCGTGGTGGCAGGCCTGGCCGGGGTAGCGGGTAACCCGGTTCGGGTGGTGGTACACGGGGCGCTCAGTGCGCTGGTGAGCCCGGTGGATCTCGCCGAATTCGACGAATCGGGTCTGCGGCGCAACTTCGAGGACATCAGCTGGTTGGAGGCCACCGCACGGGAACATCACGCCGTGCTGGCCGCTGCGGCACTGGACGCTCCGGTGGTCCCGTTACGGCTGGCCACCATCTACCGCAGTACTGACGGGGTGCGCGCTTTGCTGGCCGAGCGTGGCGCCATATTCGACGCGGCATTGCGTCGCGTGCAGGGCCGTACCGAATGGGGCCTCAAGGCATATCTGGACCCTGGGCAGCGCTCAGCGCCCTCCGTGGAGCAGCCGGCTGCGGACTCCCCAGGCACTGCGTACCTGCACCGGCGCCGCGCGCAACTACGGAGTAGCGAAGAGTTGCGGCAAGCCGCCGAGCACGGGGCCGAGGTGATTCATCGCGCCGTATCAGCCGCCGCGGAGGCAGTCCGTCGTTATCCGCCACAGGACCGCAAACTGAGCGGGCACTCCAGCGAGATGGTGCTCAACGCTGCCTACCTGCTGTCCGGTACCGACCGCGCGCCCCTGGAAGAAGCGCTGCACCAGGCGGGGAGCTGGCCGCTTCAGGTGGAGTGGACCGGCCCCTGGGTCCCGTACTCCTTCGTCGAACTGGAGCCTGATCCGTGAGTTCATCCCTCGAGCCAACCGGTACCCAGCGGCTGGCCTTGGTCGACCTGCTGGATCGGTTGCTCGCCGGGGGCGTCGTACTGGTCGGTGAGATCACCATCTCGATCGCCGACGTCGAACTGGTACAGATCTCCCTGCGGGCGCTGATCGCGTCGATGGACTCCTGCCATGACGGTCGACCATGACCGAGCAGCGTCCAGTGGGTCAGCGTTGGGAGACCGACGCCGCCGGAATCCGGCACGACCTTGGCAGGCTCGTGCTCACCGTCGTCGAACTGCTCCGCCAGCTGATGGAGCGTCAAGCGCTGCGCCGGGTCGAAAGCGGCACGCTGTCGGACGCTCAGGTCGAGGAGCTGGGTCTGGCGTTGATGCGGCTGGAGCAGGCGATGACAGAGCTCCGCGAGCATTTCGGCCTGGAACCCGATGATCTCAACCTTGAGCTGGGTCCGTTACTGAACCTCTGATCTCGGCACCGAACAGCCCACATCACATTAGTACCAGGATGACTTGAGCGCTCCGCCGCGGCGGTTTGCCTGTCCATGAACGGAGGTAGCCGTGCTCTGTAACAACAAAAGTGGAGGAGCTTCCGCTCACGAGCCGGCTCAGCTGCCGAGCAGCGGTGGACTCGCGGGGTCGAAGGTGCCTGGGTATGCCTCGCAGGGTGCGCCGGCTTCAGGGCTGGTATAGGGGTTGGATCGTAGTGCTTGGATAAAGTGATCGATCCGCGAATCGTCCGCATTGTCGACCCGTAGTTGATGGCCCCAGGCTTGTAACGAGATCGGCGCGGGCAGATCGGGATAGGGCGAAAGCATTGTGTAGGGCTGGCCCTGCACTCGCTCGACCAGGTCCTGGAGCGCCGCACCGGAGATCCGCTGCGGATCGTAGGCGATCCAGACCGCCCCGTGTTCCAATGAGTGCACCATGTTCTCGTTGCGGACTGCGACCCCATAGACCGTGCCTGTGCATTCCGCCCAGGTCAGATCGTGTGGGCCGCCGGTCGGCGGAGACGGTCGTAGTCGGCGCGTTCGGTGCTGGGGATATGACTTGCATTGTCTTCGAAGAACTGGACGCCCGGGATGCGCAGGGCCGGGTCCTGATCGGTCTCGGTGGGGATGAAGGAGTCCTGCCCTGTGCCGCACCCTGCGGTAACGAACATGATCATCGATATCAGGGCAGTTCGGGCGGCCACGGCAGGTCAGCCACCCAACGCCGCATTGCGTAGTGACTGTATGTCAGCAATCTTGATGCGCTGGCGGCCCACGGCGGCTCCGAGTGCTTGTTCGGCGGCATCAATGGCCTCCCAGCCGGCCCAAGTAATGATCCCGACGCCGCGTTGCCCCAGCAAGGTGGTGATCGCATCAGGATCACGGTGCGGGGCGCGGGGCAATTCGTCGAGGTCGGTGAGGAGTTGTTCGACGGTCTCTTTGGCGTCACCTTTGTTGGTGCCGATCACGCCGGTGGGACCGCGCTTGATCCAGCCGACGACGTACTCGCCGCTCGCGACCGAGCCATCGCGCTGCACTCGACCTGCCACGTGCGGGATCACACCAGACCGTTCGTCGAAGGGCACCCCGGGTAACGCCAGCCCGCGGTAACCGACCGAGCGTAGCAACAGCTGAGCGGGCAGGGTTACGGTCTCACCGGTACCGGTGGCTCCGCCGGAGCCGTCCAGCGCGGTGCGTTCGCATTCCACCGCCGTCACCCGTTCGGTCCCGTGTACAGCCACGGGAGCCAGCAGAAATCGTAGATGGATGCGTCGTGGCCGGCCCTGAAGCGGGCGAGTCGACCACTCCTGCAGGATGTCGAGGTTGCGTCGGACCGCCTTGTTGGTCTCGATGATCTCCTTGCTGGCCTCGTCCAATACCAGCTCGGCAGGATCCACCACCACGTCGGCGCTGGCCAGCTCGCCCAGCTCGCGGAGCTCTTTGGTGGTGAACTTGGCCTGCGCAGGGCCGCGCCTGCCCACGATGTGCACATCGCTGATGGTGCTGGCGTCGAGGATCTTCAATACGTGCTCGGACATGTCCGTGGCGCGCAGTTCGTCGACCGTCTTGGCCAGGATGCGCGCAACGTCTACAGCGACGTTGCCCACTCCGACCACCACCGCGCTGCGGGCGTCGAGGGTGAACGCGTCCACCGGCGCGTCGGGATGCCCGCAGTACCAGGCCACGAACTGAGTCGCCGAGAAGCTGCCGGGGAGATCCTCACCCGGGATGGACAATCTGCGGTCTACCGGCGATCCGGTCGCATAGACGATTGCGTCGTAGTACTGTCGCAGCTCGGTGACGCTCACGCCGATCCCTAACTCGACCCCGCCGAGGAACCGGACACGCGGCCGTTCCAAGATCTTGCGCAGGGTGATCTCCAGCGACTTCATTTTCAGGTGATCCGGTGCCACGCCGTAGCGCAACAGGCCGTACGGGCAGGGCAGCCGGTCCAGAACGTCCACTGACACCCCATCATGCTTGCTCAGCTCATCGGCCGCATAGAGCCCGGAGGGACCGGACCCGATCACTGCCACCCGAACTGGTTCCGAATCAGTCAACACACCTCCTACGAGAGCACACTGGCATCGCGCGAAACAACGCTACGCCACCCATCCGCAGCACAGCACACACTCTTATCATGATCCAGGAGGCAGCATGAGCATTGAAGATCCCGACGTCGACGGGCTCGATCAACTTCGGTCAGTGACATCTGATGACGTAGAGGATGGCGACTACCTAGATCGGGCCGAGATCCCCCTGGACGTCGACCCGGCCGACTTCGCCGAACAGCACCGCGCGGTGCCCTCGGACGAGGAAGCGGAACGCTGATCGGCGGATAGCCCGGCGGAGACCGCTCGGCTCTCCGGGTGGCCTCTGTCAGGATTTCTTGACAAGGGGGCTCAGGTTTCGGTCAGGTAAGGGCAGACTCGATAATCTACCCGGTAGATACAGGAGTTCGGTCCTGATCGAAGCATCAGTCGGTTGGGAGAATTCCGTCCATCCCGGGACCGGGCCCGTGCAGGTTTCCCGCCTGCACGGGCCCGTTGTAGTAACGGTTCATCGCATCGCTATCCAGGAGCTAGCCACGATTTTCAGATGACCCTGAAAATGATGGTCCGGTGACGAGCCGACGTAGCGCTGAAACGCTCAGCCCATGGCGCAGCTCGGGATCTCCGCTCAGCACGCAAACTCCGCCGGGGCGGGCCAGATCGTCGAGCACAGCCACGGCACCGGACAAATCCTGATCGCGGGTGTAGGAGTTGACCACCGCGACGCATTTCAGTCCAGCAGCCACTGCGGCTTGTACTCCATTGGCCGAATCCTCCACCGCCACCGCGCAGGATGGCAGCACGTCCAAGCGTGCCAACGTCTCCAGATAGACGGCCGGACTGGGTTTGAGGTCGACGACGTCTGAGCCGGTGACCACGACATCGAACATGTCGAGCCCGAACAGCGTGTCAAGCAACGGCAGCACCCAGCCACCGGTTCCAGTGGTGGCGACCGCAGTAGCCACGCTCGCTTCCCGCAGTGCCCGGATAAGCTCTGTCGCACCTGACCGCGCCTGCATCGCTCCGGTACGGACCAGCGCGGCGAAGCGACGGGTCTTGTCCTGATGTAGCTGGGCGGCCAGCGTGGTCGCCTCCGCTGCACTGTGCCCGTGTGACTCCAGATAGCGGGCGATGCGCCGCCGACCACCCGTCAGAGCGAGCAGGTCGCCGTACTCCTCCACCCCCCACCGATAATTCAGCCCCGCAGCGTCGAAGGCCTGATTGAACGCCACCCGATGGCCGTCGCGTTCGGTGTCGGCCAGCGTGCCATCCACGTCGAAAATGACAGCCTGTAGTAAATTCATTAGCTCGACTGGGTGATACCTAGCCGCGCAGCAGACCGAGCTGCTCGGCTGCCCCCTGGCGCGCGCCCTGGAGTTCCGAGCGGAGCGGCGCTCTGTCCCGAGACCCGCTGAGGAGCCGATTCCGGACCGCCTTGAAGATCAACTTTTTCTCCCTTCGAAGATTGTTTGGGTGGCTGTTGTGTGTTGGAACTAGCTTTACGGTCCTTGGAGGGGGGTTCGTCTGTCCGCTCCCGGCGGGGGATGGCCTCCTCACGTTCGTTCCAGTTGTCGGTGAGAGCGCCGATGGCCTGGATGAGGTTATGTACCGAGGCAAAGGTGCCTAGGCGGATGGCTTGGTAAGTGAGGATACCGAGGGACATCTCGACGAGGCGAAGCCAGGGATCGGGATGCGATGCAGGTCGCTCCGCCCCACTGGCTGAGTCCAGGGCTCGAAGAGCGGGATGTCGTACCGATGAGCGCTCGGGCGGGTTGCGGTACAGCCCCACCATCTTGGTGTCCAGCTTGGTGTCCAGTTCCGAGCCGATACCGAACCTGAAGGTCTCGATGCGATGCGGCTGGATCCCCCATTTCCGCCAGATCCGAGCGACCGTCGCAAAGGAGATGCCTAGCTCGTCGGCCAGCAGCCGAGACGACCAGTGGGTTGCACCCAGGTGCTCAGGTGGCTTACCAGCGTCGGCGAGGGTAGCCGCCACCACCGCGATCTCATCCACTTTGGCCGGACGGCCAGAGCGGGGTTTATCTCGCAGCGCGTTGATTCCGCCCGCCGCGTAACGGTTACGCCACGCGAGCACTGTCGGTCGGGTCGATCCGGTCCGGCGTGCGATCTCCGCATTTGCCATGCCTGTCTCGGCCAGCAGCACGATGCGCGCCCGTTGGGCCAACCCCGCCCGTACCGCAGTCGAGCGCGCCAGGGCCTCCAGGCGGGGTCGGTCACCCAGACGCAGGGTCAGCGGAGCGGCAACAGCCATGCCCCATAGTGACGCACCTTCGGCTGCAAAACAACTATCGACACGTAGCCTCGGTGACGCGCTCTGCCAGCCCGCAGCCTGTTCTGATCAGTCACGTAGATCCTCTTGACACGCAAGTCTCATCCGTGTGAACTAGTGCCCCGCGTCACAGTTAGCACGGTCAGGCGACCGACGATGGTCTGGCGACCCCAGCCAGGCGACGTCCACGGAGTGAGAGGGGACGCACGATGGCGATCGAGTCCGACGGGCACAGCCAAGGCAATGCCCGCATCTACGAGCTCATAGAGAACGCCCCCAAGACCGGAAAGAGTCCCACTATCTGGGCGTGGCCGGAAGTCACCGACTGGTTCAAGGTCGCTGCTCAGCCCGTTCCCGGCCCATGGCCGCCCCACCAGGAGCCACGGCCCGAGCCGGAGGCGGAAAGCCTACCGGTGGCGGTTGCCGAGCCCAAGAGCAGGCCGACCAACGAAACCCGAACGCCGCGCCGAGGGCGGGGTTTGCTGGACGACGAATAGCCCCTCGGGGCTGTGATGGTTTCCTTCACGGAGTTCGATATGAGATTTCTACGGTTGGGCCGAGTGTAATTCAGCTTTTCCGTTGGATCGTCTAGGACTAGGAGGATTGGATGTACCCGTCTCGTTTCCGCTACGAGGCCCCACGTTCGCTCGAAGAAGCGTACGGTCTCTTGCAGACTTACGGTGACGAGGC